>JAHFTI010000008.1 GCA_023265535.1 Opitutaceae bacterium | reverse complement strand
TGGCACGGTCGCCGCCGCGCACGTGGTGGAGAAGGTCACGGGCCAACGCTTCGAGGACTACGTGCGTCGCACCTGGTTCAACCCGCTGGGCATGCACGGCGCGGACTACTTCAACACCGCGCAGGTGCAGAGCCGCCTCACTTCCCTATACCGCGAGGATGGCGTCACCCCCGTCCCCTACTGGCATTTTCTCGTGCGCCCCGCCGGGGCCATCAACGCCTCCGCGCGCGACATGGCCAACTACCTCGGCTTCCTCCTGAAGCGCGGCACGTTCGAGGGCAGCCCACTCCTCCCTGCCGAGGCGCTCCTCAGCATGGAAACCCCGGCGGGCAGCCTGGCCGCACGCAGCGGAATGCGGGACGGCTACGCGCTCGCCAGCCAAACCCTCGTGCGGGGCGACCGAAGTTTTCAGGGGCACCACGGGAGCGTGGTGCACGGGCGGGCACAATTGGCCTACCTGCCCGCCGAGGGCGTGGGCTTCGTGTTCATGACGAACTCGGGAAGCGGCTGGGCGAGTTCCAGGATCGAGGCTCTCCTGCGCGACTACATCACCCGCGACCTTCCCAAGCCCGCCGCTCCCGCCACGGCCACGGTCCCGGCGCAGCTCCTCAAGGAGTATGAGGGCTGGTATGAGCCTGTCTGCCCACCCAACCAGGACATCGCCGGCCTCTGGCGACTGATGTGCCTGACCGAGCTGCGTCCGGGCAACAACGGCCTGTGGCTTCGCAATTTCGTCGGCCCCATGCGCGCCTTCAACGAATACACCGCCGTCACGGAGCGCCAGTACCGGCGCCCTTGGGAACGCGCCCCCACCCTCGCCCTGATCCCCGACACCGGCGAGGGCCCGCAGCTTCAGGTCAATCTCCACGACCATTTCCACGTCATGAAGCGGATCCCCGCCGCGCTCGTGTGGACCGAACTGGCTGTGCTCCTCGCCCTGCTGCTCCTTCTGTCCAGCAACCTGGCCTTCCCCCTCCTCTGGCTGCCCCTGCTGCTGCTGCGCCGCAAACTGCCCGCCGAGGGGCTGGCACTCCGGCTCCTTCCGCTGCTGGCGACGCTGAGCTTCCTGGGAACAGCTTACAGCCTCCTCTCCGCACAGGCCGATCCGTTCACCCGCCTCGGCACACCCACGGCCTGGTCCCTTTCCCTTTTCGCGCTCAGCCTGCTCTTCGGGGCCTGTTCCGTGGCGGGACTCGTCCTGGCCCTGCGTCGCTGGGGCAGACCTGGCAATCCCCTCGCGCTCTGGCATTCACGAGCCTCCTCGCTGGTGTTCACAGTCGTCACGCTCTACCTGGCCTGGTGGGGGCTGCTCGGCTGGCGCACCTGGGCCTGAGGGCGCAGGCTGAGCTGGAGGGCCCCATTTGGGATCGGGGCCCCCTCCCCCAGCCTTCTGCGCCAACGCAGACCCGCTCAGAACTTGCCGTACTCGAGGCCGAAGTGGCGGCTGGCGTTGCCGAAGCAGATGTCCTCGACCATCGTGCCGAGCGCCTTCGGGTCGTTCGGGATGGCGCCATTCTCGACGTCATTGCCGATCATGCCGCAGAGGATGCGGCGGAAGTACTCGTGGCGCACGTAGCTCAGGAAGCTGCGCGAGTCGGTCAGCATGCCGACGAAGCGGTGCAGGAGGCCGAGCTGCGAGAGGGCGTTGAGCTGCCACTCCATGCCTTCCTTCTGGTCGAGGAACCACCAGCCGGAACCGAACTGGATCTTGCCCGGCTGGCCCTCGCCCTGGAAGTTGCCGATCATCGTCGCGAAGGGATAGTTGTCGGCGGGGTTGAGGTTGTAGAGGATGGTCTTGGGCAACTGGCCCTCGGCATCGAGCGTGTCGAGGTAGCGCGAGAGGTTCTTCGCCTGCGAGAAGTCGCCGATCGAGTCGACGCCGGCGTCGGCGCCGAGCAGCTTGAGCAGGCGGCTGTTGTTGTTGCGCAGGGCCCCGAGGTGGAGCTGCTTGGTCCAGCCGCGCTTGGCGTCGATGCGGCCGAGGAAGAGCATGAGGTGGGTCGCGAAACGGGTCCATTGCTGGGCCGTGGCGGCCTTGCCGGCGCGCGCCTGGTCGAAGATGGCGGCGGCATCGGCCTCGCTGCAGGGCTCCCAGGGCATGTACTCCAGGCCGTGGTCGGACACGCGGGCGCCGATCGCGTGGAAGGCGGCGTGGCGGCTGTCGAGGGCGGCGAGGAAGTCGGAGAACTTCGAGATCGTGGTGCCGGCGCGCTCGGCGAGCTTCTCCACCCAGGGGTTGAAGACGGCGGGCTGGTCGACGACGAAGGCCTTGTCGGGGCGGAAGGTGGGGAAGACGCGGGTCTTGATGCCGCTCTTGGCGATGGCGTGGTGGTGCTCCAGGCTGTCGATGGCATCGTCCGTGGTGCAGACGACGGCGACCTTGAACTTGTTGAGGATGCCGTGCGTGGTCAGCTCGGGCGTGGCGAGCTTGGCGTTCGCCTGCTCCCAGATCTGCGGGGCGTTGGCCTCGTTGATGAGCAGGTCGATGCCGAAGTAGCGGCGCAGCTCGAGGTGGGACCAGTGGTGCAGCGGGTTGCGCACCATGTGCTGCATGCTCTTCGCGAAGAGCAGGAACTTCTCGTAGTCGGGGACGTCGCCCGTGATGGAATTCTCCGGGATGCCGTTGGTGCGGAGGGCGCGCCACTTGTAGTGGTCACCCCAGAGCCAGATGCGCGTGAGGTTCTCGAACTGGCGGTTGGAGGCGATCTCGGCGGGCGGGAGATGACAGTGGTAGTCGAAGATCGGCTGGGGCGCGGCGTGCTCGATGTAGAGACGGCGGGCCGTCTCGGTGGTCAGGAGGAAGTCCTCGGGGAGGAAGGGTTTCATGTGGAGGGAGCGGGAACGGGAGGGGTTGTAGGTGAAACTTGGATACGCGGTTCAGCGTGCGAAGGAGCGGGAGAGGTCGACGGAGACGGCGGCAGGGCTGGCCTTCTTGTCCTTGAAGCGGGAGGAGGCGATGCGCTTTTTAAGATGCTTGGAATAGGCGGCGGCGTCGAGCGGGAGTTCGACGGGCTGCTCGGTCCAGGCGGAGAGGAGCATGGCGTTGGCGAGCTCGAGGGAGAAGAGGCCCTCGGCGGCGGGGGCGATGAGCGGGGTGTCCTCGAGGATGGCGGCGGCGAAGTTGCGCAGGATCTCGAGATGCTGGCCACCGGCGTCGCTGCCGACCGGGATCTCGGCCTTCCAGCAGGGGGGCTTGCCGAAGACCTCGCGGGTTTCGCGGGAGAATTGCGAGGTCGGGACCTCGTTGCGATCGAAGCAGAGGCGGCCGTTCTCGAAGAGCAGGCGGCCGCGCTCGCAGGCGACCTCGAGGCGGTTGGTGCCGGGGGCCTCGCCGGTGGAGGAGATGAAGGTGGCCTTGGCGCCGGTGGGGTATTCGAGGAGGGCGATGACCTCGTCCTCGACCTCGATGTCGTGGTAGCGGCCGAAGGAGCAGTGGGCGCGCAGGCTTTTCGGCATGCCGAAGATCCACTGGAGCAGATCGAGGTGGTGGGGGCATTGGTTGAGGAGGACGCCGCCGCCCTCCCCTCCCCAGGTGGCGCGCCAGGCGCTGCTCTGGTAGTAGATCTCGGGGCGGAACCACTCGGTGGCGGTCCAGGCGATGCGGCGGATCTCGCCCAGCTCGCCGCATTGCACCAGCTGGCGGATCTTGGCGTAGGCGGGATCGGTGCGCTGGTTGAAGACGACGCCGAAAACCTTCTTCCTGTCCTTGTGTGCGGCGAGCAGTTCCTCGGCCTCGGCCTTCTGGATGGCGAGGGGCTTCTCAACGAGCACATGGAGGCCGGCCTGCAGGGCCTTGATGCCCGCGTCGACGTGATTCGGATGCGGCGTGCAGATGAGGAGTGCGTCGATCATGCCGGAGGCGATGAGTTCCTCGACGGATTCGTACACGCGCACGCTCTGGAGGCGGGCGCGCTTGGCGGGGTTGCGGTCGGCGGCGGCGGTCAGCTCGAGCCCTGGGACGCGGCCGGCGAGCAGGCAGTTGGCATGCGCCAGGCCTATGTTGCCCAGACCGACGATGCCCATGCGGACTTTTTTCATGAAGGGGTGTTTTAGGGGTGCGTACGCCCCCGGCCTGAAAAATTCCTGCCGGGACAGTATGCGAAATCTTGCCTTTCCGCGGCGCGATGGTCTGCTTCTGCAAACTTTTTCATGGAAAAGGACAGCCCCATCCAACCCCGCCCCAGGGTTACGCTGAAGGACGTGGCAGCTGAAGCCGGCGTGCACGTCTCAACCGCCTGGCGCGCCCTCAGCAATGAAACCTACGTCTCCGCGGAGAAGCGCAAGCTGATCCGGGAGGTGGCCGACCGGCTGGGCTATTCGCCCGACCCCATGCTCTCGGCGTTTAGCAGCTACCGGCGCAGCCAGCGCCCGCCCGCCTACCGCTCCACCTTGGCTTGGATCAACAATTACGCCGTGCGCAAGGAGTGCACGGAGGCCCCGCACATGCGCGCCTACTTCGAGGGGGCGAGGAGCTACGCCGAGAGCAAGGGCTTCAAGTTGGAGGAGTTCTGGCTGCAGGAGAAGGGCATGACCCCCAAGCGTGCGCGCGACGTGCTGCTGGCGCGCAACATCCGTGGCCTGCTCTTCGCGCCCCAGCCCTCCGCCAACACCCACCTTTCGATCGACCTGAACGCCTTCGCCTGCGTGAGCATCGGCTACTCGCTGGCGGAGCCGCACCTGCATGTGACGGTGAACGACCAGCACTCGGCCACGCTGCTGTGCCTGAAGCGCCTGGCGCAGCTGGGGCATCGGCGCATCGGCATGGCGACGGTGAGCGACACCCTCAAGCGCACGCGCCACCATTTCGAGTCGCCCTACCTCATCTTCCAGAACGCCTTGCCGCAGACACGCCGGGTGCCGCTGTTCACGATCGACGGCCTCGACGTGAAGACGAACACGGAACCCTGGCGCGAGCGTTTCCTGCAATGGCGGGCGGCGCACCAGCCGACGGCCATCATCTGCACCTTCTCACAGGCGATCGGTTGGCTGCGCGACTCGGGCATGCGCGTGCCCGAGGACGTGAGCATCGCGACCCTCTCCTGCATGCAGCAGCCCGGCTGGGCCGGCATCGACCAGCAGGAACGCACGATCGGCGCGCGCGCCATCGAGCTGCTGATCTCCATTTTCCAGGCGGGCGAGCGCGGTGTGCCGGACACTGCCCTGCGCATGCTCGTCGAGGGCAAGTGGCACGAGGGCCCGACCGTGGCGGCAGTGGGCGACCCCGCCCAGGAAGTGCTCGCGGCGATCGAGTGAGGCGAGGGGTGTTTGGCGTGTGACGTGCGACCTGCGCCTCAGGTCCCGGCCTGGGGCTTAGGGAAGTAGCGTACGCCGGGCTTGTCCCGGAAGTGCTCGTCCTGCGTCCAGAGCGTGGCGCCGTAGCGTTGGGCAACGGCATAAATGACGCTGTCGGCAAAACCCAGCTTCTCCTGGAGACCAAGGCTCGCGGCTTCGAGGGCGAGGCTGGCATCCAGATCCACGACGTGGCCTTGCTGCATCATCGACATGGCGGCCAGCGCGGCCTCCTCACCCTGCAGTCTCATCTTGATGCGAAACACCTCATAAAGACAGACCACGGGCACGAGGAGGCCTTCAATATCTTCTATCGGCCCCGCAAAATGCTCAGCGGTGGCCTCATCGGACAGATAGGCGAGCCAGGCGGAGGAGTCCGGCACATTCATGAGTCCCTGTCCCAGTCGATCTCGGTGTTCATTCCCTTGATGCTGCCGCGCAACTCACGGATGTCCTGGACCGGAAAGACCCTGAGCTGCTTCTTGTAGAGGAGGAGATTGAGTTTTTGTCCGCTGCGCAGGCCCATCTCCTCCCTAATCGATTTTGGAATAACGATTTGAAACTTGGGTGACAGAGTGACGCGCTCCATGGGTATTACGGTATCCCGATCGATCGATCGTGTCAAAAGCAATGCTGGTGGTGCAGGGGCCCGAACTGCATTGCCGCCCCTCTCACCGCCCAAACCCACAGGCGACTCCAAGTGGACCACCGTTTTGCGCTCTCTCATCGCTGTCATGGCAACGAAGCAAGAGGAGCGCGCACAAAAGGCAAATATTATTTAATAGCAACAAAATAATAAAGCCAAAATACACGGGTGTGTACCCTCCATGCATTCCATCCGAAATGGCACCCCGTCCGCCTCCACCGGCGTCACGCCCCCCCCTCAGGCCAGGCCGGCGTTGGCGCGGGACTCGAGGAAGGCGGCGACGGTGCCGGCGCCGAGGTGGGTGTTGTAGTGGCGTTTCCAATACGCGGCCTGGGCTGCGGCGTCGCCCGCTGCGGGCAGGGCCTGGCGGCCGCGGAAATAGTGCATGCGGGCCATGGCGGTGGCGTAGCCGTCGTCGAGCTCGAGCAGGCTGGAATCGATCTGCCCCTCGGCAGGCGTGAACATGTCGCGCAGGGCGGCGTCGAGCTCCGGACGCGAGCTTAGGAAGTGCATCCAGATGTCGTCGTGGGTGGCGGGCTCCATCTGGTAGAGGCCGAGCGCGGGGCCGCCGCTGAGCTGGCGCCTCCAGCGCAGGCCGCCGCTCTCATGGAGTGCGGTGAGCAGCAGGAGCTCCTCGGCCGCGTCCCCGCCCAGCTCGCGCCCGGTGAGTTCGGTGAGGGTGGTGAGCACGGGACGGATCACATCGACGCGGAAGGCCGCGGCGCGCTCGGCAAGGCTGGGCTCGTTGGCAGGATCGCTCATGAGGCAAAGCAGAGCGCGCGGAAGGCTGAAAGGTCAAGGGCCGGAAACAAGTCGTCGCCAAACTTTGGTCACCCGCACAGCGCTTGGAAGGTAAAAGGTAAAACCTGACCCCATGCCGCAGGAATAAAAAGGGCCCCACAAGTCCTGTGGGGCCCAGAGAATGACAAATGCGCGCCGGAGGATTACTTCAGGTCGAGCTCACCGATCTGGGTGAGCGCCTTCGTGATGTTGTCCTTGGCGGCAGCCTCAGTGGTGAGGCGCAGGCGCTTCACCGCGGCAAAGGCCTCGCCCACGCCCTTGGTGGCCCGCGTCTGAATCGACTTCTCCCAGACGGGTTTTGTGGCCCCCTTGGGTGTAAGCGTCCAGAGGATCTCGAGATCGACCGTGAGATCGAAGCCCATCATGGGCTGTTTCAGATTCACGATCGTTGCATTGAGCGTGTAGTCGCCCGAACCAATCGTCACCACGGCGGAGAACAGGGTGTTCTTCGTGATGCTGTCCTTGATGGCACTCAGAAGGTCCTCATTCGAGATGGAGGACATCCAAGCCGGATTGGTCGGCTGACCGCCGCCCACTTGGACGGCCGTGGTCTGGCTATGGTGTTTGCCGAGCTGGAGGGTGTCGGCCGTCATCGCGGTCGGCTGCGTGGGGGAAGCGCACCCGGCAAAGCCGAGCATCGCGGCAACGATCAGGGAGAGGAAGAGGTGGTTGTGTTTCATGGCGATGGAAACGGGAGAATGCTGCAGAAAAGTTTACTTGGCCCCCATGGGCGCGGTGGTCTGAACGCCAGCCTTGATGAAGATCTGGTCGAGGACCTCCTTGATCATGTTTGCGGGGGACTTGCGGACCAGCGATGTGCGCATGGAGGAACCGGTGGCCATGGGAATGTCGGTCACAGGTTTGCGGAACTGAATGTCCAGCTGAATCATGTACATGGTGATATCCCACATCCACTTGTCCTGATAGGTGACGACGGCATCCACATCTGCGGGCACGTTGACGGCCTCGCCGGTGGTGGTGCTGAAACCGCGGCTGTTCAGCTCGTCCGCGATCATTTGGTTAACGCCGCGGGTGTCAGCGGGCAGATGAACAACATAGTATTTCTTGAGCGTGCTGAAATCAGTGCCGGGCATGACCGCGCCCTTCTGATTGGACGCACAACCGCCAAGGAAAACCAGCGAACACAGGAGCAGGAGGGAACTGATGATTGATTTCATGATAGGGTGGGTGGGGAAAAAGTGTGGAGAGTCTTCGTGGACATGAGAGCCGTCCTGGACTCAGCGCTTGGCGGCCAACTGCTGACGGATGTCCTTCGCGAGATTGTTAATCCAGCGAGTGGAGCGATCGTTCTTGGGAGCATCCGTGCGGGAAAGGCAACGCATCGTGAGCTTGGTCTCGTCGTAATGAAAGGCCAGGACCAGCCCGGTGCCACGGCTCTTCAGCGAGATCCGCAGGTAACCTACTTCATCGTGCTCAATGAACCACTCGCGATTCCTCGCCACAAAACGAAGCACGTGGGCAATGTCAGCCACGCTGGTTTTGGCGGGCACACTGAAAGCCTGAAGTTCCGTCCCCTGTTCCGCCTCTGCGGCCAAACAATCGGGTACCGCAATGGCGGCGCACACCGTGCAGGCAAGAACCAGGGAAAAGGTGAAAAGCAGACGCTGGAGGCGACTCAACATGGGGGGAGTATGACGCTGGCAGGGCGAGGCGCGGTGCGCGCGGGCCGGCGCGCAATGACACGTGAAACAATTCCCTCTTAACTCACTCGCTTCAAGCGTAATAAACCCCGAGCGCAGGACATGAACAAACGGAATATCATGCAGTAGATTCCTGCCGTAAAAAAAAGGCCGCGCCCCCCCTGCGGGAACGCGGCCTTGTATTAAAACCTTGGATACCTGCTGCGGGGCTCAGGCGCCGCCGGCGGTCGAGGTCGACTTGGCGGTGAAGGCCTGGCGGAAGCTCGCGGCGATGTAGTCGCGGTTCATGCGGGCGATGAAGTCGTGCGAGATGCTCTTCGGGCAGGCGGCGCTGCACTCGTACTGGTTGGTGCAGTTGCCGAAGCCGAGCTCGTCCATCTTCGCCACCATGTTCAGCACGCGCGAATCACGCTCGGGCTGACCCTGGGGGAGGAGGGCGTACTGGCCGACCTTCGCCGAGACGAAGAGCATGGCCGAGGAGTTCTTGCAGGCGGCCACGCAGGCGCCGCAGCCGATGCAGGCTGCCGCGTCCATGGCCAGGTCCGCATTGTCCTTCGGGATCGGCGTGGCGTTGGCGTCCTGGGCGGCACCCGTGCGGATGCTGATGAAGCCGCCGGCCTGCTGGATGAGGTCGAAGGCGGAGCGGTCCGTGATCAGGTCCTTGATCACCGGGAAGGCCTTCGCGCGGAAGGGCTCGAGGGTGATCGTGGCGCCGTCGGCGAAGCTGCGCATGTAGGTCTGGCAGGTGGCCACGCCCTTGTGGGGACCGTGGGGCTTGCCGTCGATGACCATGGAGCAGGTGCCGCAGATGCCCTCACGGCAGTCGTGCGCGAAGGCAATCGGATCCTCGCCCTTGCGCTCCAGCTCGTCGTTCACGACGTCGAGCATTTCGAGCAGGGACATGTTCGGATTGAGGTCCTTGGCCTGGTAAGTCTCGAACTTGCCGGGCTTGTCGGGACCAGCCTGGCGCCAGACCTTGAGGGTGACGGAGATGTTCTTGGTGGAGGAAGTTTCAGCGACCATTGTCGGAAGTGGTTAGGGGCTGTGGTTTACTTGTAGCTGCGCACGCTCATCTTGACCGTCTCGTAGTTGAGCGGCTCGACGTTGCGGATCTGCTGCTTGCCTTCGCCCTGCCATTCCCAGCCGGCGACATGCGCGAAGTTCTCGTCGTCGCGCTTGCACTCGCCGTCCGGATACTGGTGCTCCTCGCGGAAGTGGCCGCCGCAGCTCTCCTCACGGGTGAGCGCGTCGAGGCACATCAGTTCGCCCAGCTCAATGAAGTCGGCGACGCGGTTGGCGCGCTCGAGGGCCTGGTTGAGGTTGTCGGCGGAGCCGGGGACGGTGACCGTCTTCCAGTACTCCTCGCGCAGGGCGGGGATTTCCTTGAGGCCGCGCTCGAGGGTCTGCTTCGTGCGGGCCATGCCGCAGCACTCCCACATGATCTTGCCGAGGCGCTTGTGGAAATCGTTGACCGAACCACCCTTGCCCGTGCCGGGAGCCAGCAGGCGCTTGAAGGTGTTGCGGACATTCTCCTCGGCCTCCTTGAAGGCGGGACCGTCGACGCTCGGGCGGCTGCCCGGCTTCACGCCGGCCAGGTAGTTGCCGATCGTGTAGGGAACGACGAAGTAACCGTCGGCCAGGCCCTGCATGAGGGCCGAGGCGCCGAGGCGGTTGGCACCGTGGTCGGAGAAGTTGGCTTCACCGAGGACGAAGAGGCCGGGGACGTTCGACATCAGGTTGTAGTCAACCCAGAGGCCGCCCATGGTGTAGTGCACCGCGGGATAGATGCGCATCGGCGTCTTGTAGGCGCTCTCGTTCGTGATCTCGTGGTAGATGTCGAAGAGGTTGCCGTAGCGCTCCTTGACTCCCGCCTCGCCGAAACGCTTGATGGCGTCGGCGAAGTCGAGGTACACGCCCAGGCCGGTCTCACCGACGCCGCGGCCCTCGTCGCACATGCGCTTGGCGGCGCGGGACGAAACGTCACGGGGGGCGAGGTTGCCGAAGCTCGGGTAGATGCGCTCGAGGTAGTAGTCGCGATCCTCCTCGGCGATCTCTGCCGGGGGCTTGCCGCAGTCTTCCTTCTTCTTGGGGACCCAGATGCGACCGTCATTGCGGAGGGACTCCGACATGAGGGTCAGCTTCGACTGGTAGTCGCCGGAGACGGGAATGCAGGTCGGATGGATCTGCGTGTAGCAGGGGTTCGCGAAGCAGGCGCCGCGCTTGTAGGCGCGCCAGATGGCGGTGGCGTTGGAGCCGCGGGCGTAGGTCGAGAGGTTGAAGACGTTGCCGTAGCCGCCCGTGGCGAGGATGACGGCGTCCGCAGCCCAGCGGCGGATCTCGCCGGTGTTCAGGTTGCGGGTGATGATGCCCTTGGCCTGGCCGTCGATGACGACGAGGTCGCACATTTCCTCATTGGGGAAGATTTCGACGGCACCGGCGCCGGCCTGCTTCATGAGGGCCGAGTAGGCGCCGAGGAGCAGCTGCTGGCCGGTCTGGCCGCGGGCGTAGAAGGTGCGGGAGACCTGGGCGCCACCGAAGGAGCGGTTGGCGAGGAGGCCGCCGTATTCGCGGGCGAAGGGCACGCCCTGCGCGACGCATTGGTCGATGATGTTGACGGACACCTCGGCGAGACGATGCACGTTGGCCTCGCGGGCGCGGTAGTCGCCACCCTTGATGGTGTCGTAGAACAGGCGGTAGACGCTGTCGCCGTCGTTCTGGTAGTTCTTGGCGGCATTGACGCCACCCTGGGCGGCGATCGAGTGAGCGCGGCGAGGGGTGTCATGGAAGACGAAGGTCTTCACCTTGTAGCCGAGCTCGGAGAGCGTGGCGGAGGCGGAGGAGCCGGCGAGACCGGCACCCACGACGATGACCTCGTACTTGCGCTTGTTGGCGGGGTTGACGAGCTTGAGGGACTCCGCCTTGTACTTGCGCCACTTGTCGGGAAGAGCGCCGGAGGGAATCTTGGATTCGAGATTAGCCATGGCTGGAGAGTGTTATTTGTTGCAGGTGGCGGTGCAGGTGGCGCAGGCCTTGGCGGCCGCGGTGTTCTCGGCGGGCTTCACGCAACCGACGAGGATCGAGGCGGGGATGACCAGGTTGCCCAGGAAATAGGCGATGCAGAAGAGGGCGACGGCCTTGCGCAGGCAGCAGCTCCACTTCTCGTTGAGCCAGCCGATGGTCTGGAACATGGAGGCGACGCCGTGCCAGAGGTGCAGCGTCAGCATGCCGATGGCGAAGATGTAGGCGATCGAGACGATCGGGCACTTGAAGCCGAGATAGACCATCGACCAGACGTCGTGGACCTGGGCGCCCTTGGCGACGATCGGGAGGCCGAGGATGTGGAACTCGGAGCTCATCGTGTACTCGTGCAGGTTCGTCTTGAAGGACGCGGCCTGGGCGGTGCCCACCGTGAAGTGGAGGATGTGGTAGACGATGAAGGCGGCGATCACGATGCCGGAGTGCTTCATGTAGCGGGAGGCCAGGGCGGCCTTCAGCCACTTCTGGACGCCGTAGGGCTGGGGACCGCGGGCCTCGCGGTTCTCAAGCACCAGCGTGACTGCGGCCCAGACGTGGATCGCCACGGTGGCCAGCAGGGTGAGGCGCACGACCCAAAGCACGGGCCCGAGCGACTGCAGGAAATGGGCGTACCCATTGATTTTGTCTGGATGGGCAAAGATTTGCAGGTTGCCCACCAGATGGCCCGTCACAAATGCCAGGAGTATGAATCCTGTGACGGCCATGAGGAACTTTCGTCCAACGGACGAACGGAACAGATTACCGAGGAGGCTCATCGCGGCGATGGTTGTTTGCTGTGGAAGTTGACGTGCGCTGACTGCTACGAGCAGGGCGAACAGTCTTGGTAAGGGAGGGGAGGGGGACTTGTAAAGGATGCGGTTCACCCCTGCGCCTGCAAGCCTTGCATATTAGCGGAACTGTGCCTGGAAAGTAGCGCCCTCCCAAAATCTACATTCCCAACGTATTGCGCAGCGCAAAATTCGCGCAGAATTGTAGCGGACTTTTGAATACGAAATGAGATCAAGTCCCACCCCCTCGCCACCGCAAAACGCCTGCAACGGGGGCGCCCCCCTTCGCCTCCGCCGCCGGCGCCGCGCCGGGAGGGGGCGGGGGGGGGCCCGGGGCCGCGCCGAGAAGACGGATTGCGAAATGTCCCGTAATGCCTCTAGTTGCCCGCTGCGCGCCCCAAGGCGCCACACCTCCATGACGCTCGAAGAGATCAAGCAAGCCCTTCTCGCCTCCTACGAATCCGACGGTGGCATCAACCACCTCGACGGCACCAACCTGCCGGACCAGGAATCCGTGGGCTGCCTCGCCGTCGACTTCATGCACCTGCTTTTCCCGGGCTTCTTCGAGCACCACGCCCTCACCAAGCAACAGGTGCCCGCCGCCACGGGCAAGCGCCTGGCCGAGGTGGCCGACCTGCTCTCCGTGGTCATCGAGCGCAGCCTGCGCTTCGCCAAGCAGCCCGACCCGCGCTCCCGCGCCGCCGAGCTGAGCATGCAGCTGCTGCGCGAGCTGCGCGCCCTGCGCCGCCTCGTGCACACCGACGTGTCCGCCGCCTACCATGGCGACCCGGCCGCGCGCAGCATCGACGAGATCATCCTCGCCTACCCCTGCGTGCTCGTCATCTCGCTGCAACGCATCGCACACGTGCTCTACAAGCTGGGCGTGCCGCTGGTGCCACGCATGCTCACCGAGTACGCCCACGAGCGCACGGGCTGCGACATCCATCCCGGCGCGCAGATCGGGCCGCACTTCTTCATCGACCACTGCACCGGCGTCGTCATCGGCGAGACCGCGCGCATCGGCGAACACGTCAAGATCTACCAGGGCGTGACACTCGGCGCGAAATCCTTCGAGGTCGACGACGAGGGCAACCCGGTCAAGGGCGTGAAGCGCCATCCCGACGTCGAGGACCACGTGACCATCTACGCGCATGCCACCATCCTGGGCGGCGACACGCGGCTGGGCGCGCACTCGGTGGTGGGCGCCAACGTGTGGCTGATGAATTCCATCCCGCCTCACAGCCTCGCCTACAACAAGGGCAGCATGCTCGCCATCCGCCCCCGCAAGAAGCGCGAGGACATGGTCGTCACGCTACGCAGCGAGGATGTGCCGGTGGGGAATGACTGGGTGATCTGAGGGGCGGTCACCGGCCCTCCTACGCCAAGGCTACGGAGGGCAAGCAAGGATGTCGGTGGGGTGGGCTATTTGCCGATGGTCACGGCGCCCACGTCGGCATTCTCGGCCTTCTCGGAGAGGCGCAGGGTCAGGCGCTCGAGCTTCTGCTGGGGCGTGCCGAAGTCGGTGTACACGAGGACCTGGGCGGTGACGGGTCCGAAGGAGTTCTGACGGCGGTCGCCGAAGTAATTCACGCGCACGGTGTACCTGCCATCCTTGGGGGCGCGCAGGGCGAATTCCTCGGGGCCGTAGCCACCCGTGAAGTCGCGCGAGATGCGGCCGCCCTGGAGGCTGGCGGTGTGATTGTAGCCGACGGACTCGGCGTTCGGATCGGCCACCCAGAGGTCGATGTCGCAGTTGTCGGCGTCCCAGCTGAGCACCACGCGCAGGCCGAGGGGCAGGTTGCGCAGGAGGCGGGGGTCGACGACCGAGGTATCCAACTTTTCACTACTGGTGGCGACGACGGCGTTGAGCTCGGCGAGGGCGATCAGCTCGATGTCGGGGAAGCGGTCGTTCCAGGGGCGGCTCACGACGGTCCAGAGCAGGCCGATGGCACGCTGGCGGGCCCCTGTCTCGATGCAGGCCAGCGCGAGGTCGCGGTAGCTCTGCGGCTCCTCGCCGCGGATGGCCAGGATGCGCTCGAAGAGCGGCAGGGCCAGGTCGGCGCGGCCCGCCTGCATGAGGCGGTGGGCCAGCACGCGCAGCAGGCCGGCGTCCTCGAGGGCCAGCTCGGCCAGGTTGGACAAGACCTGAAGGGCTGCATCGCGCTCGCCCTGGGAGAGAAGGAATTCGGCGACGTCCAGGTAGAAGCCGGGCGAGCCCGCCTGTGTGACGCGCTCCTCGTGGTAGATGTCGTTCCAGGAGCCCTTCGGGCTGCGCTGGAGGCGCTCGATGTAGCCGGCCTTGGGAGACCAGGGCTTGAGGGCGATGCTGGAGGCGCCGGGGGCGTCGTCGTCGCCATCGCCAGGCTCGGGACTGTTGGCATTGGCACGACGGGCTGCGGAGGCCGCCCGGGCAGGAGCAGCGGAGGCTGCGGAAGCTGCTCCATAACCCACGGAGCCGCCCTCTCCACCCGCGGCGCCGAAGTCGCGCACCCCGGTGCGCATACGCGTGCCGGCGAGGGTGTTGCTGGCCCGGTAGCCACGGTCCTCCGCGGACTCCACCATGAAGGGGCTGAGGACCACCACCTCCTCACCATCGGCCGTGCGACTTACCACGCCGTCGGGAGGCGGCGGGGTTGCGGCCCCACCGGGGCCGAAACTGGATTGGTCGGGAGAGGGGCGCTGGGGGCGCGAGGAACCCAGTGTGGCCGAGGCCACAGCAGTGTCGCCACGGCGATGTGTGCCACCCGGCACCGAGCGCTCCTGGCGCACCTTCTCCTCCTTGAACGGCTCGGGCGTGGGACGATCCTTGGGAAACTCCTTTTCCCACCAGGCCACGCGCTCGCGGAAACGCTGCACGAGGGTCTCGATGTGGGCGCGTTTCTCCACGCCCTGGCGTTCCTCGCGGACAAGGCGCCGGCTGTCCCACTCGGCGCGCAGCTCGGCGGGCGGGCGGATCCCGTAACGCTCATAGTCTGCCAGGGTCTCCAGCACGATCAGCGAGGTGTCGGCGGTGACGACCGAGAATTCGCGGCTGGTGCGGCGGATGTCCTCGCGGTTCGCCTCGGGCTCCACGGAGAGGGCCTGGATCTTCGCCACGGCCCAGCCGCGCGGGGCGAGGGCGCTGGTGTTCTGACCGCTGAGGATGCGCACGCTGAGCTCGCGCGCATCGGCCTCGTCGTGCCCCACCCTGACCCGCAGGGTGGCGGCCTCGCTGCGGAACTGGCCCGCCACGCGTATCATGTTTCCGGATACAACCGCGCCCGGCTCGGGGAAGACCTGCGCAAAGGCGCTGCGGTCGCCCTTGACCGAGAGCACGCGCGGGGACTGCGTGCGCAGCAGCGCCACCGCGGCCTTCGTCTCGAGCGCGAGCAGGTCGGCGAACTCGCCGCGGCCCGCCTGCGCCACGCGCCTGAGCCAGCCCGTGTTGGCACCCACCGAGGACGCGATGCAGTGCACCGGCTTCGTCAGGGGCAGGGCGCGCGCCGTCATGGTCGAGCCGTAATTGAGCAGTCCGTCGCCAAAATGGAGCCACTCGTCCACGGCTGCGTCATCGGCGAGCCCCTCGAGGGAGCTCGCGCCGTCGTAGTCGACCTCCTCAAGCGCGCGGCGCAGCTTGTCCCAGCCGCCCGCGACCACGCTGAAGCTGCCGACCGCCTCCGCCTTGTCGCGCAGCAGCACGAGTTTCACCTGCACGGAGCCGAGGCCCCTGAAAAGTTCATCGAGCAGCGCCAGCTCGCGCTTGTGGTCGCGCCTCGCCCCCGAGCCCGAGGCGTCCCAAAGCAGCCCCAGCACGCGCGGCGCCGGACGCTCGCGAGCCGCCAGGGTTCCGCCCAGAGGCAACTCCGCCAGGAAATACTCCAAGCCCTCGCGCTGCCCCGTGAGATAGGCCGGCTCCAGCAAGGTCGGCAACACGATCTCCAGCAGGCCGGCCGCCTTGAAATCCGTCTTCTCCACCTGGATGAACTTGCCCTCGCCCCAGGTCGGCAAGACCAGCGGCAGGGTCGTGTTCACCTTGGCCTGCTCGGCCCCCGCCGCAAAGACCATGAGCCCAAGCTTGAAACGCTTCAGCACATTCGGAAATGCCAGCGCCAGGCGGTAATCGGAGCGCGCCCCCCCGCGCTTCAGGTCCTCCTGGTAGGCGATAAGGATGCGGCGCGTGCCCTCGGCCGGGATGGGAAAGATGCGCGCACGGTAATTGTTGCCCGCCGTCTGCTCGAGCAGGCCGGGATCCACCTGGCGCCGCTCGATCTCCTCGAAGACCACCCTGCCCTTCTCCTTCTCGACCGGCACCGCCTCACGCATGGCGCCGCCGATATCGAGCGCGAAGCGCACCACGCTCTGGCCGTCCAGCAGCGGGAACTCGAAGGTGCCCTCCAGCTGGCGCGCATTCGGATTGCGAAACACCAAATCGAAGGTCGTCACCGCGATGCTGCCCGTCACCTCGGTCGTCACCTCCGCGCTCTCCACCTCCACGGGCTGGGCCTTGCTGTCAGCCACCACCATGCGCTGGGCGCACAGGGTCTGTGCCAGCAGCACGGACAGGAACACGCAGAGAACAGGGGCCCTGCGGTGCAGGACAGAGAACATATTCATGGGCAAGGGGTAGTGCAGAGCCTGCCCGGCGCCCGTCCACTGGCGAGTCAAAAGAAGCTCACTGGCACCCAGTTCCGCACGCGCAGCACACCCACCTCCACGGCCCCGCCCAGCCTCCACCCCCCCCTCCGGGCACAAAAAAGGAGGACCCGCAGGTCCTCCCGAAAAGCTGGAGGCCCGGAACGCGGGCGCCAGGCCCACCTGTCCGTTCAGGCCTTGGCCATGAGGTAGTCGTCAATCGCCGCCGCCGCACGCTTGCCGTCGCCCATCGCAAGGATGACCGTCGCCGCGCCGCGCACGATGTCGCCGCCTGCGAAGACGCCGGGGATGCTCGTCATCAGCTTCTCGTCGACGACGATGTTGCCGCGCTTGTCCAACTTCATGTCGGGACAGGTCTGGGTGAGCAGCGGGTTGGCGCGCGTGCCCAGGGCGGACACGACGACATCGCACTCGATGATGAATTCGCTCCCGGGAATGGCCACGGGGCTGCGGCGGCCGGAGGCGTCGGGAGCGCCGAGCTCCATGCGCACGCACTTCAGGCCCGTCACCCACTTCTTCTCGTTGGCGACGATCTCGACGGGGGCGCAGAGCAGGTCGAAGGCCACGCCCTCCTCCTCGGCATGGTGCACCTCCTCGGCGCGCGCGGGCATCTCGGCCTTCGTGCGGCGATAGACGATCGACACGCGCTCGGCACCCATGCGCTGCGCGGTGCGCGCCGCATCCATGGCGACATTGCCGCCACCCACCACCGCCACGCGGCGGGGCTTGATGATGGGCGTGTCGCTGTCCGGATCGTAGGCCGCCATCAGGTTGACGCGCGTGAGGTATTCGTTCGCCGTGTAGGAGCCCTTGTAGTGCTCGCCCGGGATGTTCATGAACATCGGCAGGCCGGCTCCATTCGCGATGAAGATCGCGTCAAACTGCTCGCGCAGCTCGGGCACCGTGTAGGTGCGGCCGACGACCACGTTGCACTCGATCTTCACCCCCGCCTGCACGAGGCGCTCGACCTCCTGGTCGACGATCTTCTTGGGAAGGCGAAACTCGGGGATGCCGTACACCAGCACGCCGCCCGCTCGGTGCAGCGCCTCGAAGACGGTCACGTCGTAGCCGCGGCGCGCCAGCTGGCCGGCGGCGGTCAGGCCCGCGGGACCGGAGCCCACCACGGCGACCTTCTTGCCCTTGGGGGCGGCGTTCACGAGGGTGATCGCGTCCTGGTTGCTGCGCGCCCAGTCGGCGACGAAACGCTCCAGGTAGCCGATGCCCACGGGCGAGCCGCGGTTGGCGCGCACGCATTCGCACTCGCACTGCGTCTCCTGCGGGCACACGCGGCCGGTCACCGCCGGAAGGGCGTTGTCGCTGAGCAGGCTGTTGGCCGCCCCCGCCATGTCGCCCGCCGTCAGCAGGTCGAGGAAGCGCGGGATGTTCACGTTGACCGGGCAGCCCTTCATGCACTTCGGGTCGCGGCACTGCAGGCAGCGCTCGGCCTCGAGCTTGGCGAGCTCCGCCTCCATGCCGAGGTTGACCTCGCCAAAGTTGTTGCGGCGCACGGCCGGGTCCTGGGCCGGCATCTCCTGCCGGGCGATCTGCATGCGCTGCTTGGGGGTCAGGTTCGAGGTGCTCACTTCAAAGGGTCTCCGGAGGTCGTGTTCGTTGTATTCAGTTTTTGGATATGCCGTGTGTTGCGTCCGCGGCGCTCAGCCCTTGTTGGAAAGGCCGATGCGGCAGTCGCCGTCGGCGCAGCGCTTGGCCGCCTCCTGCTCGAACTCGCGGTAGGTCGTGCCACGGTCCGCCAGCTGTCCGAAATCCACCAGGTGGCCGTCAAACTCGGGGCCGTCGACGCAGGCGAAGTAGGCCTTGCCGTCCACGCTCACGCGGCAGCCGCCGCACATTCCCGTGCCGTCCACCATCAGCGGATTGAGCGACACGATCGTCTTCACTCCGTAGGGGCGCGTCAGCTCGGCGAGGGCCTTCATCATCATCACGGGTCCGACCGCATAGACGATGTCCACGCCGCCCGCCTTGAGCAGGTCCTCGGTCGCCTGCGTGACGAAACCCTTGCGACCATAGCTGCCGTCGTCCGTGCAGACCACCACGTCGCCGATGTTGCGCAGCTCGGGCTCGTAGATGACCCACTCCTTGGAGCGGCCGCCGATCACGCTCGTCACGTGCACGCCGATCTTGGAAAGCGCCTGGGCGATGGGATGCACCACCGCGGTGCCCACGCCGCCGCCGACGCAGACCGCATGGCCCTTCTCGATGAGCTCGGTGGGATGGCCCAGCGGGCCGGCGATGTCCTTGATGCTGTCGCCCACGGCGAGGGCCACGAGCTCCTTGGTGCTCTTGCCCACCGCCTGGATGACCAGCGAGATCGTGCCCGCCGCCGCATCCGAGTCGGCGATCGTGAGCGGGATGCGCTCGGCACCCTCACCGCGGCGCACGATCACGAATTGCCCCGCCTTGCGGATCTGGGCGATGCGCGGCGCCGACACATCGAGGCGCGTGACATTCGGGCTGAGCTGGGCTTTGGCGACAATGGTGTGCATCGAGAAATGGGGAGTGCTGCAGTACGGGTGGTCCTGCAAAGCCAGCACACTCCCGGCCTCCCAGCCGGGAGTCAACCCAAGCGTCCCACGTTGCAGCAGAAGGACTTGCCCGGGGGCGGGCGGGGCGGCAACCACAAGCCGCAACCAATTTGATTTCAATTGGTTGCGGCAGATTAATTTTGCCTAGTAAGCAGGATAAAAACCAAGCCGACTGGCGGCAGCCCTCCTGCGCCAAGCGATTGGCCGCATCAGCCGGGGGGGCCGACCCAAGCCACTCCCCAGTGGCACTCCCTAGACCAGACCCGCGTTTTTCATGACCCGGTTGATATCAAATTCGGGCTTGGAGGCAGGTCGACCGCGCAAGGCATTTGCAGCCTCGTCGCCGACAAACGACTCCGTCGAGACATCCCACTTCAGCGGGCGACCCAGCTTCATGCCAATCCAGGCAGCACAGCAGGTCTGCACACTCCTGGCCGCTTCCTCCACCGGGGCAATGGGAGCATGGTTTCCGGCGATGCCCTCCAGCCAGTTCAGATAATGATTCGGGCTGGGCATCCAGCGTTTCTCGCCGCCCTCCAACGGGGCGAGCCACTTCGGGTCGCTGGCGCGGAAGGGACTTGGACCGTCCGCCACGTTCGGGTCGCTGGCGGTGACCTTCTCGGCGCCGCGGGCGCAGAAGACCCAGCCCAGGTCGCCCTCGAAGCGCAGTCCATTCTCGAAGGTGTTGTCGAGGATGACCTGCACGTCGTTCGCATACTTCATCTCAATGTGGTAATTGCGATGCACGGTCCACAGGTCGTCCTGCATGAAATCGGCCTTCGCATGGATGAGCGTCGGCCCGCCCAACTCCTGTCCCATGGCCCACTGGGCGATATCGAGATGATGTGCGCCCCAGTTGGTGATCATGCCCAGGCCGAAGTCCTCGGTGGTGATCCAGCCCGGCCGGCCGTTGACGGAGTTCTGCGGGTGCACGCGGCCCTCCATGTAGGGCTGCCTCGCGACAGGCCCGAGCCAACGCTCGTAGTCGAAGCCTGCCGGAACCGGCATGGGCGTCGGCTTCCTGCCGCTGGGCTTGTCCATCCCCACGCCGATGCGGACGACACGCAGGGTGCCGATGCGGCCATTGCGCACCAGTTCACTTGCCTTGCGGAAGGCGTGAAAGGGCTTTTCCGAACGCTGCTGCGAGCCGGTCTGCAGGATGACCTTCCTGGCCTGGACCGCCTTGCGCAGGGCAATGGCCTCATTGATGTCGTAGGTGAGGGGCTTCTGCACGTAGAGGTGCTTGCCTGCCAGGGCCGCCTCGACGGCGACCAGGGCATGCCAATGATCCGGCGTGCTGACGATCACGGCGTCGATATCCGACCGCGCGAGGATCTCACGGTAGTCGTGGTAGGCCTTGACCTCCACGTTCGTTTCGCCGCGCTTCTGGTAATGCTTCACGACCTTTGCCTGCGCAATGGCCAGTCGGCGGGCATCGAGGTCGCACACCGCCACCACGCGGGCGAGCGGATGGGCCATGACGCCCTCGAAATCCGTCGTGCCCATGCGACCACAGCCGATCTGGGCGACCTGGATGCGGCGGTTGGGTGAGAGGACGCTGGACGCGGAGGCGCCGAGCAAGCCGGGCAGGGCGGCCAGCCCGATGGAGCCCAGGAGGGTGTTTCGAACAAACGTGCGGCGAGTGAGGGAAGTCATGGGCGGGGGGATCAGGGGGTGGGAAGAACGCGAACCTTCACATTGCGAAAAGAGACGGCGTTGCCGTGTTCCTGCAGCAGGATGTGCCCGCTCGGCCACTCGCCAAAGCCAGGGATCTTCTTGTACTTGCTAGCCGCCACGGCGGCCCGGAACGCCTCGCCACCACGCTCATACTCCAAAACCTTGGCGCCATTGAGCCAGTGTTCGATATGGCTGCCCCTGACCACAATCCGCGCAGTGTTCCACTCGCCGATGGCGCTGGGACGCTTGCTGGTGGAGGCCGTCATCAGGTCGTAGAGGGATGCCACGGTGCGGTTGCCGTCGCGCCCGAGCTTGGCATCGGGATGCACGGCATCATCCAGGATCTGGAATTCCAGCCCGATGGCGGAGCCCACGGCTGCCTTGGCGCCGCTGCTGGTGATCGCCGCGAGGGCGGGTTGGACAAAATATTTGATCCCGCTGTTCGCGCCCGGAGTGAGCTTGAAATCGACCATGAATTCGAAATTCGTGAACGTCTCACGCGTGATGATGTCGCCACCGCCGACGGCTTCCGCGCCGCCGCTGTCGACCACATTCAGAAGGCCGTCCTTGATCAGCCAGCCGTTGACAGGAAACTCCTCGGACCTGGCGCTGCGCCAAGCCGCAGTGGACTTGCCGTCCCAGAGCAAACGCCAGCCCGCCGCCTTCTCCTCTGCCGTGAGGGTGTTCATCTCCGCCTTCGCGGGAGCGGTGACTTCAGTGATCATGAGCTTGCGCCAGCGCACCTGGGTGCCGTTCTTGTCGACTTCCTTGCCAATGGAGTGGACCTGCAGCGCGATGAAGCCGCTCGCCGTCATCGAGTCCTGCAATTCGGCGCACAGGGTGCCGTTGAGCCAGGTCCTGAAGGACGTTCCGATGGCCTCGACGCGCACATGATTCCAGTCATTCGGCTTGAAGATCCTCATGCCCTGCTCGCTGAAGGCCAGGCCGTGCGGGCCTTTCATGCCATCGTCGGGAACCAGCCACGCGCGCCGCGCCTCATCGAAGATACCCGCGCTCCACATCCGCTTGCGCTTCGTATCCGGGTCAATCTCGATCTGGTAGCCATGCACCCGGTTCGCGGGAATCTTGATGGTCTTGCCCTTCCATTCGACCGACGTCGGATGGTCGAAACACTCGCTGCGGATCTGCACGCCGGAGTTCAGCCTCGGGTCCACCTTGAATTCATATTCCAGGACGAAGTCGCCGTAGGACTTTTCCGTGCAGAGAAAGGTGTTGGCCGTGTCCATCACCGAGGTGCCGACAATCTCGTCTCCCTCGATGGTATAGGTGGCCTTGCCCCCGCGCTGCACCCAGCCGGAAAGGTCGCGGCCGTTGAAGAGCGAGACGGGGGTTTGAGCCAGACAAAGCAAGGGCAGGGCTACTGCCGCTAGGGTGGAACGAAGCAGG
>JAHFTI010000249.1:3678-6517 GCA_023265535.1 Opitutaceae bacterium | reverse complement strand
GGCAGCCTTGTGCTCTACAAGCAGCTGGCCTACGTCGAGGCCTTCGCCCCGAAGCTGCGCATGGACAAGCTTCGGCTCCTCCAGCAGGTGACCAACCAGGTGACCGATCGTGATGACCTGCTTGTTCTGCTCGCCTACATTCGCTGGCGCCACGACGACCCCGAGACGGCCAGGGGCATCATGGCCCAGCTCAAGGAGGAGTCCGGGCTCAGGACCGAACTCGCCCGGGAACTCGACGCATACCTCACCGCGGGCAAACCCTGGAAGCGTTTCCTATGATCATGTTCCCTGGCTCCCCCCTGCGCCTCGTTGTCGTCCTGTTATGTGTCCTGCTGCTGCGCCCCGCGCTGGCTGCCGGGCCATGGCTGCACGCGAGGTCCGACCACTTCGAGGTCTTCAGCAGCGCGGGCAAGGGCGTCACCGAGGAGCTGATCAGCTCCCTTGAGGACATCCAGTACGTCTTCCGCAATCTCTACGTCCAGCAGCCCAAGTATCCGGTGAAGCTGCTCGTGATCTATTGCGGCAGCGACAAGGACCTCAAGCCCTTCCAAAAGCTCTACCTCGGCAAGCCGGTCGAGATGGAGGGCTTTTATGTAGGCCCCGTGGACTACCCCGCGCTTGTCATGCAGGACGGCTGGACGGGCGACTCCACCCGCCGCGTGATCTTCCACGAGATGGGCCATGTCCTGATGGATTCCCTCATCCCGGAGTCACCGCTGTGGTTCAACGAGGGCTTTGCCCAGGTGTTCGAGACGCTCGAACTCGACAAGAAGGGATTCCTCCTGGGCCAGCCCCATGCCGACCTCGTGCAGATCCTCAGGTCGCAGACCATGATGCCGCTGCGCGACCTCATCAGCGCGCAACACAGCTCCCGTTTCTACAACGAGGGTGCCAAGCGCGACCTCTTCTACGCCCAGAGCTGGGCCTTCGTGCACATGTGCAATTTCAGCAACGACCGCAGCCTGCGCGAGAAGCTCTTCAACTACGTCGTCAACGAGCGCACCCAAAGTGACAAGGTCGCCTGCCTCGAGAAGGCCTTCGGCTGTTCGATCGACGTCCTCGACGGACTCCTGGCCGACTTCATCCGCACGGGCAGTTTCACCATGCCGCAGGGCAAGTTTCCCGCCGAACGCGGGACCAAGTATGAGTTCCTTCCCTGTTCCCCCGTCGAGTTGGAGGCCGCCCGCCTGAGCGTCATCCAGCGCGTGCATGGCGAGTCCACCCACACCAACGCCGCCCTCTCCGCCTTTCTCAGGCTTTCCGACACGGACAACGGCATGCTCTGTTCGATGGCGTCCCTTCACAGCCGCAATCTCAATGAGAAGGAGCTGGCCCAGACCCTCGGGGACCGGGCGATTGCCCTCGGAGCCGACCACCCGAAGATTCTCATCAACAAGATCACGGATGAGACCTCCCAGATGCCCCACACGGTGACCTACAGGATGCCCGAGGACGTGGCAGCCCACCTTCGGGAGCTGATCGACAAGGCGATGGTGCTTTATCCCAGCAACGTCGACCTGCTCTGTCAGCTGGCCTACGTCGAGGCCTTCTCCCCCAAGCTGCGCGTCGAGAAACTGCGCTTCCTGGAGAGCGTCGTGAAGAAGCTGTCCGACCGGGATGAGATTCTGCTCTATCTCTGCTATATCCGCTGGCGTCATGGCGACGCGGCCACCGCCAAGGCGATCCTCGCCAGCATTCCCGAGGAGCGCCTCCGTCGTCATTCGATCGCAAACGAACTCGACGAGTACCTCAGTGCCGGCAAGCCCTGGAAGAAGTTCCTCTAAAGGGGGCGAAAAGCCCCGCTGATGGTGTTGGGCCCAGCGCGGAGAGTGCGATGCGGCGCGCCTGCAGGAGTGGGGCTGTGGCCTGTTCCCTGACTGAGGGGTGGGAGGGGGTCTGCTCCCTGGCAGGGGGGGGCAGGCATTAGGATGGCCCGGGGCTTGGCGTGCACAAAATAAGGGGGGGCCGGACCGGTGTGACTTGACCCGTCCCCCTGCTTGGGCAGACTGGGCGCGCCGCCCAAAAGGCAGGCTGTCGAAAGAGCTACCTGTATCATCCAAACCCCAGGCCCGCTTCACATGCGCCAAGCGGCGTGTGTATCCGAAACGGGCCTACAACCCCCAAAGGAAAGCGCCATGACGACAAAGATCGAAATCATCGAACCCCACAGCGGTGAGCTCGGGGAGGCCATCAAACATGCCGACCATGTGTTCGAGGCCGAGGAATACCACTACGAGAGCGGACAGAAGCTCGAGGTCGCCGTCCACAACGTGAGCGATGATGAATACCACATCTTCACGGACCTAGACTCCGGGCATCGTTTCAAGATCCCGCCGCAAAAATACCGCCTGCTGGGGTGACCCACGCCGGACAATCCGGCCCAAAACAGCCACAGGAGTCATCATGACGACTGTGGTTTTTTTGCGCCCGCGCGCGGACGGATGTCGGATATCGCCCTCTTACGCTGCGGGTGCAGCGTCGGAGGGTGCCGCTCTCGCGCCAGAGGTGGCGGGCCCTGCTGAGCGGGAGGCGGGGCTCAGAGCCTGGCGAGGAGCCAGTCTGCGACGGTGAGGGGGGCCGTGCCCGAGGCGACCTGCGGGAGCAGGCGCGAACGCAGCTCGGCGGCGTCGGCGGCGGTGGCGGCGATGCGTGCCGGGTCGTGCAGGCAGGCCTGTAGTTGTTTTGCCAATACATCGGGGCGGGCCGCGTCCTGGATGAACTCCGGGTACATGGCGCGGCCGAGGAGCAGGTTCGCGATGCCGATGTAGGGCGTCTTCACGAGCATGCGGCCGAAGAGGTAGGTGAGCGGGTTGGTGCGGTACACCACCGCACCCGGGAT
>JAHFTI010000249.1:0-3668 GCA_023265535.1 Opitutaceae bacterium | reverse complement strand
TGCATCGACATCGTGCCGGAGCTCGTGAGCACCGCCGACGCCGCCACGGGGGCGCCGGTCGGGCGAAGCTCGATGCCCGCGGGCGGACGCGCCGCGAGGAGCACCTGTTTCACCGTCTCGCTGGGATGGATGACCACCGCGGGACGCTCGCCGCCCAGGGCCTGGTAGGCGGCGATCAGGTCGGGGAAGATGCGGCGCACCGCCCCGCGGCGGCTGCCCGGCAGCAGGAGGATCGGGCCCGCCGGATCGTAGGAGACGGGCGCCTCGTAGCCGGGGGCGAGGAAGGGATGCCCCACAAAGGCGACCGGAAGGCTGGTGTCCTTGTAGCAGTCCACCTCGAAGGGGAAGATGACGGAGAGTGCGTCGAGAGTCTCCGCCATCCTGAAGCGCCGCCCTGCCTTCCAGGCCCAGATCTGCGGCGAGATGTAGAAGAGCGTGGCGACGCTGCCGCCGCCCTTGCGCGAGAGGCCGCGCGCCTTGAGCTCGGCGGTGAGGCGCAGGTTGAAACCGGGGTAGTCGATGAAACACACGGCACGCGGGCGGTGCGTGGCGATCCACTCCACCGTGGCCTTGGAGAGGGCTCGGAAGTACGGGATCTTGGGCACCACTTCCACGAAGCCCACGACCGAACTCGCGGTGAGCTCGTGGAGCAGCTGCGCCCCCGCCGCCTCGAGCTCATGTCCGCCCAGTGCGGCGATGCGCAGTGCGGGTTGGCGCGCGAGCAGGGCGCGGACCATGGCGGCCGCATGCTGGTCGCCCGAGTGTTCGCCGGCGATGATCAGGAGGTCCGGGCTGCCGGTGGTGGGAGGAGGAAGCTGCATCAGCTGTCGGGAAACGTGGGTGTGGGCGGGTGGAGGGGAGGCCGGGGCGTTGTGCCGGGGAAATTGCCCTCAGCGGAAAACGCCGTGTGGACCAGGGCGTGCTCAGGGAATGCGCAGGCGCTGGCCGGGGCGCAGGGAGTTCTCGCCGCGCAGAAGGGCGCGGTTGGCCTCGTAGATTTCCTGCCAGCGGGTGGCGCTGCCGTAGTAGAGCAGGCTGATGCGTGAAAGGGAGTCGCCCTCGGCAACGGTGTGGTAGCGCGGGGCCGGCTGGGCGGGGCGGGTTTCCGCGGGGGCGGGCTGCGCGGCGAGGTTGGGCACGCTGATGCTGCCGGGCCTGGAGGGCGCATAGGTGCCCGGCGCGGGAGCGGCGCCAGGCGAGGCGGTTAGGATGCGTGCGTTGTTGGCGATCTGGTCCAGCGTGGTCTGGACCTGGCGCAGGCGTGCGTTGAGTGCGTTGTTATCCTGGAGCAGCGAGGGCACGCGCGCAGCCTCGGCACGCAGGGCGGCCGCCTCGCGCTGCGCGGAGGCGAGGTCGGCGGCCAGGGTGCTGGACTGCGTGGCCTGGGCGGCGAGCTGCTGCTGCAGCGAGGCCTTGTCGGCCTTGAGCTGCTCGTTGAGCTGGGTGAGCTCGGCGACGGAGCCGGCCTGGTTCTCGAGCGCCTTGTCGGCCTCGGCGAGGCGAGCCTTCACGGTGTCCAGCTCCTGCTGGAGTGCGGGTTGTTGCGCAGCCAGTGGGCTGAGGCGCGCGATTTCCACCTGGCGGGACTCGGCGTCCGCGGTGGCGCGCTTGAGCTCGCCGGCCAGTTTCTCGTTTTCGCGGGTGAGGGTCTCGAGCTGTTCGGCCTGGCGTTGGGCCAGCGTGCCGTCCGCCACCTGGCGGGCCTTCAGGTCGGCAAGGTCGCCCGTGCTGCGCTCGAGTGCGGTGCGCACCTTGGAAACTTGCTGCTCGAGGGCCTTCTTGTCGTTGCCCAGCTTCTCGTTGAGCTGCGTGAGTTCGGCGATGGTGGCTGCCTGGGTCTCGAGCCCCTTGTCGGATTCGCTGCCACGCGTGCGCAACTCGTCGCGCTCAGCCTTGCCCTTGTCCAGCGCGGTGCTCAGCTCGGCGGCCTTTTGCTGCAGGCTTTCGATTGTCCCGCGCAGGGCGTTTTCCTCGGAGCCGCGGGCTTCCGAGAGGGAGCGATTGGCCTCGGTGAGCGAGCGGGCCGTCTCCTTGGCCTTGGCGAGCTGCGCGGCGAGGCTGGCGATCTCCTCGGCGGCGTGCTTGCGGTCGTCGTCGCGTTGGGTCTCGAGCTGGGCGACCTGGCCGCGCAGGGTCTGGATCTCCAACTGGGAGGCCTGCGCGTCGGGCAGGGCCTGGGCGGCGGCGCTTTGGGCGGCGAGGGCGGCTGCGGTGGCCTGCCGGGAAAGGTCGAGGTCCTTCTGCAGCTCAGCCAGGTCGCGTTGCGCCTGGTCGAGCTTCTGCTGCGTCAGGTCGAGCTGGGACTTCAGCTGAGCAATGCTGTTGCGGTCGATCGAGGAGGCGCGGCGCAGGGCCTCCAGTTCCGCGACCGATTGCGTGGGCATGTCGGGGGCGGGGATGGGCTGTGCGGAAAGCGGGACCTGGCTGGCCAGGGCCAGCAGGACCAGGGGGAGCAGGCGGGGACTCGAACAGGCGGACTTGAGGTGTGGGAGGCAGCGCACGACAGGGATATGAAACAAGGCAGGCCTGAATGTGAAGGCTGGTTTTGCATCGGCGCGGAGGCTTTGCAGAGGCCGGTCCGCCGGGGGGCGACTGGAAAAGAATGATTTTTTCGGCACTTTTAGACAAAAGCGCAGGACTGTGACGCTCTCCTGTTGAATCCCCCTCATGGAGTCACCCTCACAACACGACGATTGGAGAGCCTGGTTCAGGCAGCACGGCCCGCGCCTGCTGCTGGTCGCCCGCCTCTGGACGCGCAACCTGGCCGACGCCGAGGATGTGCTGCAGGAGGCCTTCGTGCGTTACTGGCGCAAGCAGCGTCAGTTGGGGGGCGACCCCTCGCCCCTGCTGGTCACCTCCATCAAACGTGCCGCCCTCGACCGCCAGCGCAGCGAGGAGCGTCGTGCTCGCCGGGAGCAGGACAGCGGGCTGGTGATCGACGAGGCGCGCGACTGGTTTCAGGCCGGAGTGGGGGAGGGCGAGCGTGAATCCGCCCTCCAGGCCGCCATTGGCACCCTTCCCCCGGAGCAGCGCGAGGTGCTGGTGCTCCGCATCTGGGGTGAGCTCGGCTTTGCGGAGCTGGCCGCCCAGCTCGGCATCCCGCAGAACACCGCAGCCTCCCGCTTTCGTTATGCCCTCCTGACCCTGCGCAAGTGCCTGGGGGGCGAGAGTGGCGCCGCGGGGGGCACCGCCCCCGAAGCCGTCCTGCCCCTGGCGGCCCCGATGATTTCCGAAAAGCAAGGAACCGTGTCATGAACAGCGACGACAATATCGATCTGGCCGACCTGGAGCGCGAGCTCGCACGGCTGAGTCCGAGGCGTCCCAGTGAACTCCTCGAGGAACGTATCGCGGGAGACCTGGAGGGCGGTTCCGCCGTCCCGGTCCGTCCCTCCCCTCGTGCACCGCGCCGCCCCCGCCTCCTTCTCCTTGCGCTTGGCCTGGGCTCCTGTGCCGCCGCCTGTGTGGCTTTCCTTTTCCTCGCCTCCCGCAGCTCGCAGCCGCCCGTGGGGGGGGCAGCCTCCACCCTGGCCTCGGTGCCCGCCAGCTTCACCCCCGTGCGCGCGCAGAGCCGCCTGGTGAAGGAGAACTTCGGCCAGCCGGAATCCATCAATGGCATCTATGCGCGTCGTGTCAGCCGCGAGTACGAGGACACCCTCCTCTGGCGTGAC
>JAHFTI010000248.1 GCA_023265535.1 Opitutaceae bacterium | reverse complement strand
CCATGCCGGGCAACTCCGGGTGCAGGGGCGATTTGCGCCGGGCCAGGCGACGCAGCTTGCGACCGCCAAACAGCAGGTAGAAGGGGACGCCCAGCCAGGGGATCAGCACGATCGCGAGAATCCAGGCAACGGTGTTGGTGGGCTGGCGTTTCTCACTCAGCAGCTTGGCGACGGCGAAAAGGACCAGCACGGCGCCGCCCACACCCAGGAGGTATTGCCAGAGCCTCTGTTCCTGATCCCGCAGGAGGATATCCATCACTGCCGCCATGCCTTCCGAAACTGTTGGCTCCTTTTGGGACAGGCGAGCACGGAGTGCATTTGAAATTTCCTCAAAAAGTGCTTGCAAGGGCACCCCCATTGGCACTTTCTTCGCCCTCCTTTTCGGTAGGTTACCCAAGTGGCCAAAGGGGATTGACTGTAAATCAATTGGCTATCCGCCTTCGATGGTTCGAATCCGTCACCTACCACCATTTGGAAGCCCTCGGTCAGGCCTTTGAAGCCTGCCGGGGGCTTTTTGTTTTCAGGGCAGCGCCCCGCCCGGTTGCCCCCCCCCTGCCCGTGGCACCCATTCCCCGAGCCAAATGGGCCTGGACCTGGAATCGAGATACCGCATCGGGTGGGTGCGGCCTTGGTTCTGCCACCCCTGACTGTGCCGTGAGGTGTCAGGTCCTTCACTGATCGAGCGGACTGCGCACGCCGAGCCCCGGCTTTTGCATGACATGCAGGTAGATCTGGGTGGTCTCCACACTCTCATGGCCCAGCAGGTCCTGAACGGTGCGGATGTCGGCTCCGCTTTCCAGCAAATGGGTTGCGAAACTGTGGCGCAGGGCATGCGGAGTCACCCGCTTGTCGATCTTCGCTTGCAGCGCCGCATTCCTGATGGCCGACTGAAATGCCCCTTCGGTTACGTGGTGCCTGCGGCTACGTCCGGTCGCGGGGTCGAGGCTGACCTCCCTGGACGGGAACAGCCATTGCCAAGGCCATTGCTCACCGCCCCGGGGATACTTGCGCGCAAGCCCCTCGGGCAGCCAGACCGGAGGCAGGCCCGCCTTCCTGTCCTGTTCCCAGAGGGACCGGAGGCGCTCCAGATGTTCGGTGAGCTGCCCCATCAGCTTCTGCGGAAGCACGGTCGGGCGATCCTTGTCCCCCTTACCTCCACGCACAATCAGGGCACCCCGCGGCTGGTCGATCTGGTTTACGCGCAGGCGCAGCAATTCCATCAGGCGAATGCCGCTGCCGTACATGAGCTCCGCCATGAGCCGGTTGTTGCCATTCAGGCAGGCAAAGAGCCGGCCGCATTCACCCCGGGACAGGACCGTGGGGGTGCGGCGTTTCCCCACCGAACGCTCGAAGCTCAGCCTGGGCACAGGCAGGTCGAGGGCGTCACGCATCAGGAAGATCAGGGCATTGAGCGCCTGGCGCTGGGTGTTTGGGCTGTTCTTAAGCTCGACGGCCAGGTGGTTCAGGAAAGACTCCACGTCATCGGCACCCAGGCTCGTGGCCGGGCGCGGGCCGAGGAACTGCATCAGCCTCCTCGCCCAGTTCCTGTAGGTCTGTTCGGTGCGCCAAAGCAGGTTTCGTTGCCTGCAGGCCCTTATCAATGCGCGTTCCCAGTCCGTGTCCCCCAGGTCGTCACGTCCCAGCGGAGGCGGGCGGCAGGGCTCAAGCGGCCTGAGTGGCGCGTTTGGGGAATCGTCGGGCTGCGGGGGCAGGGACAAGGCCACTGGGACAGGCTCCGGGGGCCCTGCTTCGGCGCCCGAATCGCCCGACGATTCCGACGCCGAGACCTGCTCCTCCATCGGCGCATTCATGACAAACCAACGCAGGGCCTCGCGGCATTGGGGACTGCTGCCCTCGATCTGCCTTTCCCAGGCCTCCACGAAGGCCTTTGCCACGGCGATGCTGAGGGGAAGCCGTCGGCGGTGACAGTCGAGCAGGAAGCGGCGGATATGCAGGCAGTAGGATTCCCTGCGGGCTGGAGGAAAGGGCGCCCGGTCCAGCATGACCCTCCAACTGCTGAACCTGATATTCTCCGTTGGCATGCCCTACGTTGTCGCGGGGCACGCAAAAAGGCAAATATTATTTATTGTCGGCTATTGTTATTGATCAGAATTCAAACACCAGGCTCGCCTTCCTGGTTCCCGTGAAGCAGGCGGGAAGGGAGTCCGGGCCCAGGAGCTCGGGCCCGTGGAACTTGTTTCGCATGGGGGGAATCGCATCGAGTGCGGCTAGGCCGAGGTCGGGCATGTCGTAGAGCCCGTCGATGCCATCCTGGATCCTGAACAGGCCCAGGTAGGGAACGCCGGAGGCATTGGTGACCGTGAAGTCGCCCTGGGTGGTCTCCAGGCGGAGCCAGCGCCAATCCCTGAACAGGCCCTTGAAGTTCGGCATGGTGGAGTAGGTCTGCCCCGGGATGGGGTTGTTGTAAGACTGGCTCCACACATCGAGGCGCAGGCCCTCCAGCCTGTTCTTCCACACCGGGTGCGGTCCCTGGCCGAGCCAGCGCTTGGCCACGAGGTTGCCCTCCGGATAGTCAAAGCGGATGCCGAGCAGGTCCGCCTCGCCCTCGAAGCGGTATTCATAATCCAGATACACGCGGTCGGCGGGGGTGACGCGCCAGGTCACCGATTGCAGGCAGCCGGCATAGGAGGCCTCCACGAGGGCGTCGGCACCATCCTGTCGCACCACAAGGCGCGTCAGGGTGTCGGGCGGGGTGATCTGCGGGAAACTCCGGTCGTTGCGGCGGGAGGCCACGACGCGCGGGCCGTTGCGCAGCGAGAGGATGCGGTCGCCGCGGCTCAGTTCCGAGAGCTCGCCGGAGTGCTTGTCGATGACAAGGCGGAGGCGCGCGGTCTGCAGCACCCAGCGGCCCACCTGGCTTTCGATGCGCACCGGGGGCGTTGCGGGTGCCATGGGCGTGGCACGCACCAAGGCCGGCTGTTCCTCGCGGCAGGGCCAGGACCAGGTCCAGAGTTCCGCGCCGCCGGGGCCGCGCACCGTGAGATAGAGGGCATCGGCCTCACGCCAGTTGCCGGGAAGAGCGAGGGAAAGGCTGCCCTTGCCGTGCGGGGCGACAGCAGGCGCTTCCACCTTGCCCTCGGCAAGCAGCGTGGGAGCGGTGTCCGCCCTCGAGGAGGCCGGAAGGCGGAGCAGCTTCCAGCTGAAGCTGCAGTCCGTGAGGGGGGTGAAGTCGTAGAGGTTCTCGACGCCGAAGGTGCCATTGAAGTCGGGAGTCAGCCTGGCCGGAGCGACGATGCGCACCGGGCTCCACAGCTCGCGCACAGCATGGAAGCTGGCCTCCTTCTCACGTTTCGGGCCGACGATGCCGTCGGGGGCGAGGTTGCCTGCATTGTCGATGCGGCCGCCCTGGTCCGTGCGCCTGATGCCCTCATCGGCAAAGACCCAAAAGATGCCGCCGCCGCGCCGCGGGGAGGCCATCATGGCGTCCCAGTAGTCGCGCAGGCCGGCAGCCATGCCGCCGTCATAGAGACCGTGGAGGAATTCGGTGGGCATGTAGATGTCCGGGCCCTGGCAAAGCGCCAGGTGCTGGGCATAGGTCCGGTAGTGGGCGGTGTTCACCCCGCGGAACAGCTCCCACGGATGCAGGACCTGGCGTTTCTGGATGTCCCAGCGTGCGAACTCGTCGTCCACGGCGGTGTTCCAGCCGCCCTCATTGCCATTGTCCCAGAAAAGGATCGAGGGATGGTTCACGTCGCGGCGCACGATCTGCCCGATCAGGCGCGCCGCCGTGGGGGTGTCGTAGGCCCCCTGCCAGCCCGCGAGCTCGTCGAGGACGTAGAGGCCCAGCTCGTCGCAGGCCTCGAGGAAATGGCGGTCGGGAGGGTAGTGCGACATGCGGACCGCGTTCATGTTCATCTCCTTGATGAGGCGGGCATCGGCATAGCTCTGGGCGCGGCTGATCGTGCGGGCGGTGTCCGCGTCAAAGCAGTGGCGGTTGACGCCCTTGAGGACGATGCGGCTGCCGTTGAGGAAGAAACCCTCGCCCTTGCGCACCTCGAAGGTGCGGAAGCCGATCCGTTCGCTGCGGCTGTGCACCAGGCGCCCCCCCTGCTCCAGGTTGATGGAGAGGGTGTAGAGGTGCGGGGTCTCGGCTGTCCAGGGCCGAACCCCGGCAAGGCTGGTGCGCAGCTCGACGCTGGTCGCCCCCGGGGGCACGGCGCGCGCGAGGGGCGCGGCGACGGGACGGCCGTTCGTATCCAGGCATTGGATACTGATTTGCAGGTCCCGCGGCGCCTGGCCTGCGAGGTTCACCTGTGCGACGAGGCTGCCGTCGGCCCGCGCGTCGACGGCCGTCCAGTCGATGTGCGTGGGGGGGAGGACCTCGAGCCAGACCGGGCGGTAGATGCCGGAGAAGTTCCAGTAGTCGCCGATGCGCTCGGCGCGATTGACCCCCTCGTTGGAGGAAGTCCGGTCCACCTGGACCTCAAGGGCATTTGTGGCGCCGTACTTCAGCAGGGGGGTGAGATCATGTGAAAAGGTGTAGAAGCCGCCCTGGTGCTTTTCGCCGACCGGGCTGCCATTCAGAAAAACGGCGGCGTCGGTGGACACGCCGTCAAAGACGATGCGCACGACGCGCCCGCGCCAGGACTCGGGCACCTCAAAGGTCCGACGATAGGTGCCGCGCTCCTCGGGCAGGTCGGCCATGCGATTGCCCGGCCTGCGGTGGGCCCCACCGTAGTCGTAGCAGCCGAAGCCCTCCTGCTCCCAGCAGGAGGGCACCGCGATCTTGGTCCAGGCGCCGGAGCCGCGTCCCTGCGACAGCATGAAATCCCAGCTCACGGCGTCCTCCCGGCTGGTGCCGGAGAGCATCACCACGGTGGTTTCAGCACCGGACGGAGCGGGGGAGGGAGGGGCAGCACGCAGGGAACAGACGAGCACCAGAAGGCAGCTCAGCCAGAGAAAGGACACGCGGGGTTGCATGCCGGGAATGACGTACCCGGCCAACCTTCGTTTCAAGACACAATAAGTAATAGAAACGCACGACACCGCCCCTGCAGCCGCGGGTGCACAGCAGCAGCAGGGTACGCATGGTGGCGCTTGGAGCCAGGCTCGGGAGCCCCCCCACGACCGCACCGTGCGTAGGGTTGCCTCAGGCCCTTGAAGCCTCTTTGTTGGCCCCATGACGACCTTGCCCAACCAACATCCGCAACTGCTCTGGAAACATTTCACCGCACTCAGCGCCATTCCCCGTCCCTCGACCCGGGAGCAGGCGGCCGCGGCCTACGTCACAGGCGTGGCAAAGACGCGCGGACTCGCTTGCAGGCGTGATGAGGCGGGCAATGTCTGGGTGGGCAAGCCCGCCACGCCCGGCCTCGAAGGCCTCGCCCCGGTCGTGCTCCAGGCGCACCTCGACATGGTTCCGCAGAAGGCCAAGGACTCGGCCCACAACTTTGAGACCGACCCGCTGACCCTGATCCACGAGGGTGACTGGCTGCACGCCAAGGGCACCACGCTCGGTGCGGACAACGGCATCGGCGCCTCAGCCGCCCTCGCGGTGCTGGAGTCCACGGAACTCCGCCACGGCCCGCTCTCGGCGCTGTTCACGGTGGAGGAGGAGATCGGCCTGCGGGGCGCAGCCAAGGTGGGCGCGGATTTCCTGCCCGGCGAATTCCTCATCAACATGGATGCCGACAGTCCGGAGGAACTGATCATCGGCTGCGCAGGGGCGATGGATTACCGCCTGGAGCTGCCCTGTCGACGCCAGCTGGTCCCTGAGGGCTGGGTGACCGTCGCAGTCTCGCTCGGCGGCATGTCGGGTGGACATTCCGGTGCCGACATCCATCGGGGGCGAGCCAATGGCCTGATCGCCCTGGTGCGCGTGCTGGCCGGGCTCGGCCTCGGCTTTGAGTGGCGCCTGGCCTCCTTCAGCGGTGGAGATGCCCGCAACGCAATCCCGCGCGAAGGCAACGCGCTGCTCGTGACCCCCAGGGCAAGCGTTGAGCAGCTGAAGGCCGCATTGCAGGCGGGCGCCCGCATGCTGCGCAACGAATACCAGCATTCGGATCCCGCCATGGAGCTGGTCCTCGCGGAGGCTGCCGCCTGCACCGAGGCACTCGACCCTGAGTCCTCGCAGCGTTTCTTCGATTTCGTCAGGGCCTGCCCCAACGGAGCCTTCCGCTTCAGCGATCTGCAGCCGGGCATGGTGGAGACCTCGTCGAACATCGGCATCATCAAGCTGGGCGCCGAAGGCCCCGCCTGTATCCAAATCATGATACGCAGCTCGGTGGACTCCGCCAAGGAGGAGGTCGGCGCGGCGATCGCCGCGCTGGTGCGGCTCGCCGGCGGAACCGGACAGGTGCATGGCAACTACCCGGGCTGGCAGCCCTCCACCCAGTCGCGCCTGGTGCCGCTCTTCTCGGCGGCCTGTGAGCGCGTGAACGGCAAGCCCGCCCGCATCGCGGTGGTGCACGGCGGACTCGAGTGCGGCCTGCTCAAGGCTGCCTCCCCGGGGCTCGATTGCATTTCCTGCGGCCCGCTAATCCTCGACATGCACTCGCCGGACGAACGT
>JAHFTI010000247.1 GCA_023265535.1 Opitutaceae bacterium | reverse complement strand
GCCCGCGTCTGGGCAGGCGAGAGGTTTCTGGAGGTCACCCTGTGCGCCCAGGCCCCGAACAGGATCCGCACGGAGGCGAAATATGGCGACCTTGTCATCATCCAGGGATATGACGGCAAGACCGCACCATGGCAGGCCCGGCGCGGCTCGGATGCCTGTCCGCGGCAGGCACTCCCCTCCCCGGCGGCCGAGGCCCTGGTGGCTGATGCGGACTTCCTGGACCCGCTCGTCGACTGGATTGCCCGCGGCAGCACCCTTGAGTATGCGGGAAGCGCCCTGACTGACACGGGCATCGTGCGGCGTATCCGGGTTGCCACTACAGGTCGCGACCTGGTCGAGGTGTGGCTCGACTCCAGGACTTACCTGATCGTGCGGCGGCTGCACCTGAGGCCCGTGGGCGGGGAGCTCTCCGTCGTCATCGAAAACCGTTTCGAGGACTTTCGTCCCGTCGCCGGCGTCATCCTGCCGCACCGCCTCAGCACCCATTCCGAGGGGCGCCTGCTGCACAGGACAGAGATCCTGACCATCACGCCCAACCCGGCTCTTCCGGCCAATTGCTTCACGGAGCCCTGAAGCGGCCCAGGCGTAAGGGGCACCAGCGTTTTCCCATTGCCGCCCCCGGGGCTTGCCCCTTCGCTGTTCGCACCATGGCAATCTCAGGATCCCTTCCCACCCTTCGTTCGCAGGTCATCCCCCAGCCCTGCTTCGACACGACCTTCGCCTACCTCGCCGAACTGAGCCGTCCGGGCTCCGAGGCTCATGCCCGCCTGCTGGCCGTGCCGGTCGGCGAGTCCAAGCGGATTGAGCTGGGTGACGGCATCTTCGCCCTGGAGCAGGCCTACCTCACCAAGGAGCGCAGCGAGGGCAAGTGGGAGTCGCACCTCAAGTACATTGACGTGCAGGTTGTGATCGCAGGAGAGGAGAACCTCGAGGTCTGCGAGATCTCGCGCCTCAGCCTTTCCGAGAACCTCACGCCCGCCAAGGACCTGCTCTTCTACAAGCCCACGGATGAAGGCAGCGTGCTGCGCCTGAAGGCCGGTGAGGCGGCCATCCTCTTCCCCGTCGACGGCCACATGCCTGGCATTCGGGTCGATCAACCCGTGCTGGTGCGCAAGTCCGTGGTGAAGGTGCCCGTTTTCCAATAAGCACGGGGCCGCCCCTTTTTCGATGAATTACCGTCACCATTATCACGCCGGAAACTTCGCCGACGTGATGAAGCACGTGCTGCTGCTGCGCCTGCTGCGCGCCATGCAGCGCAAGGAAAAGGGCTTCCTCTACCTCGACACCCACGCGGGCCGCGGCCGCTACGACCTGAGCTCCGCCGCACAGGGCGACAGCCAGGCACGCAAGCCGGAGTGGCCGGAGGGTATCGGTCGTGTCTGGCGCAGCACCTCCCAGCCGGAGGCCGTCTCGGACTACCTGAACCTGGTGCGCTCCTGCGCAGACGCCGGCACCCCGGTGGGCGATGGCGATGAGCCGCGTTTCTATCCGGGCTCCCCCTGGCTAGCGCAGGCGGTGGCACGTGCCCAGGACCGACTGTTCCTTTGCGAGACACATCCCGAGGAGTTCGAGATCCTGCGCCACGAGTTGTCCATCGCACGGAGGGCCACGCTTCAGCAGCTCGACGGCTACACCGCGCTGCGGGCTGCCCTGCCCCCGCTGGAAAAGCGTGCGCTCGTCCTCATTGATCCTCCCTACGAGGCGCAAAACGAGTTTGCCGTACTGGTGGATGGCATCGAGCAGTCGCTCAAGCGCCTGCCTGCAGCGACGCTTGCGGTCTGGTATCCGCTGACGCAGCGCGCACGTGTGGACGCCTTCTTCGACGAACTGCAGCACCTGCGCCTTCCGCCCTGCTGGACGGCCGAGCTTTGTGTCGCGGGTGAAGCCACTGCGCTCGGCATGCGTGGTTGCGGCCTGCTGGTGATCAATCCGCCCTGGCAGATGGACCGCGAACTCGGGCCGGTGCTCGACTGGATGAAGGAGCTCCTGCGTCAGGAACCCGGGGCTAGCGCAGGCCTGCATTGGCTCGTTCCCGAGCGCTAGGCAGCGGCCTGATCAGGCTCGCGCGGCGCGCGTGTGTCGCTGTAACACGGGGGCCGTGTAGCCGGCCGGGGACTTGCCCTGTGAATCAGGCGGCGGGGCTGGAGCCGAGTTCAAGCCCCTGCTTGAGGCGGCTCACGGTGAGCGCGTTGTTGAGCTCATGGGCCACCATGCGGGCGTAGTCGAAGTCCCCCGGTCCCTCATGACTCGTCCCGAGGCGCCGCTGGACGGCGCGCAGGAGGTCTTCCAATTGCTTTTCTGAGAAGGATTGGAGTTGTAGGTAGCTGGGCATGCCGTGTGGCACCGGGCTGGTTTCCCGGGTCATGGCGGCACTGGATTCTGGGGAGGACATTTCCACGACGATTGGAATGGAGCTCGGAGATAGTTGTCGGAGAATCGGTCTGGCGACTCCAAACATTGAGCGAAAAGGAGGGGGGGCGGACCGCAAAACACGCTTTCCACGCAAAGCCAGCGGGATCTGAATTAGCCTATTCCGTGCCGCCTGTGTATTCACGGATTTGTTACAAGGGCCGCTCATAGGCCCTGGTAGCAGAACTGTACGCGTGAGGCTCAGGCTGGGACCGGGGCGACCCTGGAGGCCAGCACGTGGAGTGCGATCCCGTAGGGATTGTCCTCGTGCTTCACCTCGAGCACACGGAAGCCGACATGCTCGACGGCCCTTACGATGTCCGCGGGTGTGAGCCAGCAGGAGCTGGGAGCGACGCCGCCCCAGAAGGCACTGTAGTTCTGCACATCGCCGTAGCTGTGCGGGTGGAGGGTGTAGGTGAACCCCTCCTCTGTGACCTCCTTGGGGGGACCGAAGCGCGGACGCATATGCGGCTGGGCGCGGAAAAGTTCCTCCGAGTAGGTGTTGCTCCACAGGTAGATTGTCTCGCACGACGACGAGAGAAGCCTGAGCAGGCGCAAAGGGTCCACCATGTGGTAGAGGATTCCCGAGCAGATGCCGAGGTTGTACGGAATCTTCACTGCCTCGAGGAAGGGCAGCGCATTGCCGAGGTGGAAACGGGCGGAGGGCAGCCCGAGGACTTCCTTCACCACGAGGCATTTCAGGAAGGCGATGGAGTTCGATTCGACGGAGTCGATGTGCTTCGCGCCGAGACGGTCCAGCATGTAGGTGTGCCCGGCCTCCAGCGGCCCGAGTTCGACCACGTTGCGGCCTGCGACCCCCACGCCCTGATGCTTCCTGAGGCCTTCCTCAAGCCAGGTGATCTTGGGGTCCTCGAAGAGGGCAGCCTTGCCATTGCCGGAGAGCTTGAAGGCCGGGGGAAACATCGAGGCCCACTCCTGGAAGAGGGAGATGGCGTTCTGGTCGCACGGAGGCGCATCGACGAAGGGAGGCCCGGAAAAGTTAAGGCTGTTCATGTGGCAAGACGGAGGGATGTGACGACCTTCGTGAAGGCGGTGGCACTGCGGGGGGAATGGCAGCAGCAGGAATGCCTGGCATTGCCTGACATAGATGGTACTCCCGGCGGGAATCGAACCCACATCACCGGCTTCGGAGACCAGTGCACTATCCGTTGTGCTACAGGAGCGTCTAGTGCCTGCGACAGAAACGCGCCCCACCGCATGCGTCAAGAACACATCGCCTCTTCCCGCCTGGCGATTTTGCGTGTCCTCCGCCAGGACTGCACGTCAGGTTTGCCAGTCCCCCTTCGACACATTAGGGACTCCCCTCCCCGCAACTCACCTGCTTACCCCATGAGATCACCCCACCAGCCCCACATATCAGGCAATCACCTGCGCTGCAGTCTCCTGCTGTGCCTTTGTCTTGGACTTCAGGCCCTCCTGTTTTCCGCCCCCCTGGCGGCGGAGGCGCCAGCATCAGACTCAGGGGGCGCTGCACAGCCTGAATGCTTCCAGATCTGGGCCGAAGGAGTGCCAGGACTGCGTCCCGATGCAGGGCCCGAGCGCATTGAGAATGAGCGGGTCGTGGGCGTGCACTTCCCCACCCTGACGCACTTCGCCCCGGCGCCGGGCAAGGCCAATGGAACAGCGGTCGTCTACTGCCCCGGCGGAGGCTACGTGCGCCTCGGGATTGCCGCGAAGGGAAGTGCCGAGATCCGGAATCTCGTGGGCTTGGGCGTGCATGTGTTTGTCCTCACGTATCGGCTTTCCGACTACGGGCACCCGGCGCAGCTCCAGGATGTGCTGCGGGCCATGCGACTGGTTCGCTAGCGGGCAAGCGACCATGGCATCAGGCCTGACCGCATCGGAGTGATGGGCGCCTCGGCGGGCGGCCACCTGTCCCTGACTGCGGCAACGCTCTGGGACTCCCCCTTGGGCCTTACCGGCCATGCCCTCGACAAGGTCAGTGCCCGTCCCGATTTTGTGGCGGCCATCTACCCCGTTGTCACGATGACCGATCCCCATGTGCACAAGGGCTCGCGCAAGGCGCTTTTCGGGCCGCAACCGACGGAAGGGAACATCGAAGCCCTCTCCCTCGAGAAGCAGGTGCGCAAGGACATGCCCAGGGTCTTTCTCGTTGCAACGATGGCGGACAAGTCAGTGCCCGTGGAAAATTCACTCGTCCTCTACAAGGCGCTCCGTGACGCGGGTGTGCCGACCGAAATGCACGTCTACTCCGAGGGCTCGCATGGCAACAGCCTCGATCCCCAATACGGTCCCACAGCGCTCTGGCCTGCCCGCCTTCATGAATGGATGGCCTTCATCGGGATGCTCCCGGCCGCCAACGCAAACCAACCATGACAGGCTTGGCACCAGGGCCGATCCTGCAAGCCCGGTCCAGGTGTAACCCAGGTTGTTCATTGTCGTCTTGGAGACTATTCCGCCAAATACTCCTTGCGCTGGGCGGCAGAAACCACTCAAGTGATAAGGCAATAATTATTTAATACCATGAAAGCAATTCGACTCATTATAGCATCCCTGTTCGCCGGCGCCCTGTGCGCCTTCGCCGCTGAGCCCCAGGCCCCCGCCACGACCACCACCCCTGCCCCGGTTGAGAAGCCGGCCTGCTGCGTGCGTGCCGAGAAGAAGGGCAAGACCTGCAAGAATCCCTGCTGCGTCGCCGCTGCCAAGGAGGGCAAGGTCTGTGAAAAGTGCCTGAAGAATGGCCACGGCAAGAAGAAGAAGAAAAATGGCGGCCAGGATCCGGTCGATCACTCCGGTCATGAGCACGGCGCCGACAACAAGGAGCCTGCCGCCGAGAAGAGCGCCCAATAGGCGTTGGCCCTTGCTGCCATGTTTCGTTCCAGGCCGCCTCAGGGCGGCCTTTTTCTTTGCGGCTCGAGCCGCTGGTCGCCTTTGGCGACTCGAATCCCTCTGGGAGAAGCACTACAGCCCTCCGTCGTCCCGCTTCGCGGTACTATGGAGGGCGCCATCCTCCGCTCCACTCATTGGTCAACCACCCTTCACGCCATGACAAGTACGGCGTGCCATCCGAAGCTCCACAGGAGCGTAGGATGGCGGAGAGAGAGGGATTCGAACCCCCGGTACCCGTAAGGGCACACCTGATTTCGAGTCAGGCGCATTCGACCACTCTGCCATCTCTCCATTGCGCAGGAAGGGCGGAACTTAGGGGGGCGCGGAAAAAACGGAAGCAGAAAATTCGGTGTTTTTGCGGTGCCAAGGTCGCACGCGCATCCAAATTTGCTCCAGTGAGTTCTGGACTCGCCCGCCCCCATGCTTGAAAACTGGGGCCGGATGAAGCCCCCCAGGATATTGCTCGTCGAGGACGAACCCGCCATCGCCGACACCCTCGTCTATGCCCTGCGCACCGAGGGCTTCGCACACGCCTGGGCGTCCACAGGACAGGCCGCACTTGGACTCCTGTCCACGGAATGCTTCGACCTCATCATCCTCGATGTCGGGCTGCCGGACGCGAATGGCTTCGACCTGTGCAGGCAGCTCAGGAGCCGGCTCCAGACCCCCGTGCTTTTCCTCACCGCCCGCCAGGGCGAGGTTGACCGTATCGTCGGCCTGGAGATTGGCGGCGACGACTATGTCACCAAGCCCTTCAGCCCGCGCGAGGTGACCGCACGCATACGCGCGATCCTGCGGCGGACCGCGTCGGCCGCACAGACACCGCAGGCCTCCGCGCAAGCTGTATCCTTGCAGGCACTACAACCGCCGGCCGCCTGGGACCTGGACGAGGAGCGGCAGCGCATCCGCCACCAGGGGATTCCCCTCGAGCTGACCCGCAACGAATACCGGCTCCTGCGCACCTTTCTCCGCCGTCCGGGACGCATCTTCTCGCGCGACGACCTGCTCGCCGCCGCCTGGGACGAGCCCGAGGCCAGCACGGACCGCACAGTCGATGCCCATGTGAAACTCCTCCGCGCCAAGATCCGGGCGGCGGTTCCTGGGAGCGACCCGATACAGACGCATCGCGGCCTCGGCTATTCCCTCAGGGAGGAGCAGGCATGAGGCTGCGCTCCGTCATCTTCGGAGTCTATGTCCTGAGTTCAGCGGTGGGTTTTGCCGTCCTCATGGCCGTCATGCTCTGGGAAGTGC
>JAHFTI010000246.1 GCA_023265535.1 Opitutaceae bacterium | reverse complement strand
TCACTGCCAAAGTCGGCGGTATCGAGGGCCTTGATCAACTCGACGAGGCGAGCCTTCGGGTCGCCCTTGGAGAAGACCTTCTCACGCACCTTGGCATCAATCGGGTAGTCCTCGCCGAAGAAGTAGCAGGTGTAGGCGGGAAGCTCCTCGACCCCCTTGATCTTGGGCTGGCTGAGCAGCATGATCTCGCGGAAGTAGTCGGCGGCTGGCCAGCCGGCAGCGAAGGTGTTCTGGCGCTCGAAATAGGCGCGGGCCAGGGCCACGAAACGGTCGGCGGGCTGCTCGAGCGTGTAGGCCATGTTCATGTGGGCGAGCTTCTTGTCGTCGAAGCGGGCGTTGCTCTGGTTCACGCCGGGCAGGTCGAAGAGGCGGATGATCTCCTCGATGGGCATCTTCTCGCGGTCATCCTTGGGGTTCCAGCCGAGCAGGCTGAGGAAATTGACGAGCGCCTCGGGCAGGTATCCACGGCGCTGATACTCCTCGATGAGGGCGCCCTGGTCGCGCTTCGACATCTTGCCCGGGCCGTTCTGCTTGAGGATGAGCGGGATGTGGGCGTACACGGGAAGCGGGGCTCCGAGCGCGCGGAAAAGCTCGGTGTGCTTGCTCGTGTTGGAAAGGTGGTCCTCGCCGCGGATGACGTGGGTGATGTTCATCGTGATGTCATCGACGACATTCACGAGATGGAAGACGGGATTGCCGTCGGAGCGGATGATGACGAAGTCCTTCTCCTCGGTGCGCTCGACGCGGCCGCGGATGGCGTCGTCGATGACCTGGGGCTCGCCGGAGATCTTGAAGAACGTGGCGCCCTCCTTCTCGTAGGTGCGGCCCGAGGCGCGCAGCTTGTCCATGTACTCGGCGTAGATGTGCGAGCGCTCGCTCTGGCGGTAGGGGCCGTAGGCGCCGCCGACCTTGGGACCCTCGTCCCAGTTCATGCCCAGCCAGGTGAGGCTGTCATAGATGACGTTCAGGAACTCCTCGCTGTTGCGGGCGTGGTCGGTGTCCTCGATGCGCAGGACAAAGGTGCCCCCGGTATGGCGGGCATAGAGCCAGTTGAACAGGGCGGTGCGGGCGCTTCCGATGTGGAAGAAGCCGGTGGGACTGGGGGCGAAGCGGACGCGGACCTTTGACATGGTGAAAACCATGACAAAGAGGCATCCGCCCCACCCTGTCAAAGCCTGCCTTGGGCCGTGACCTATTCCAGGAAAAACTCCACGGTGGTGACCACGCGGAGGACCTTGCGCTCGGGGCTGGCGGCATCCCGCTCGTCGATCTCCAGCACACCCTGCGTCGCCTTGCGGATGCGGCCCACGTGGCTCTTCGAGTCCTGTGCGAACTTCTCGGCGGAGGCACGTGCGTTGGCGGTGGCCTCCGCGATCATGCCGGGCTTCACCTCGTTGATATTGGTGAAGAGGAACTGCGCGCGGTCGCCGTACTCCTCGAAGCTGAGCGCCACGCCCTGCTCGAGCAGCCTGTCGACCTGCTGCATCGCCGCCTTCACCGTATCCACGTTTCCACTACGCACGACGATGGTCAGCTTGGAGGTGTAGCGGGCGATGTCGGGGTGCTCGCCGTTGCTCTTCATGAGCTCGCGGTCGTCGATCATGGGCAGACCGGCGTTGATCTCCCCCTCGGCGATGCCCTGGGAGAGCAGGAAGGCACGCACCTTGGCGCGCGCCTTCTCCATCTCGCCCTTGAGCTCGACCAGCTCGTTGGCCTGCACGGAAAAGCGCAGGGACCAGATGGCGAGGTTCGCCTTCACCTCGACCTCGGAGAGGCCGCGAACGGTGAGGTAGCGGTCGAATTCGCGGCCCTGGCGGACCGCCTTGCCGATTTGGACGCCGAAGATCGCGAGGCCCAGCGCGAGGCAGAGGCCGAGAATGAGAAAGGCACGTGTCTTGATCATGGGAAAAGAAAAGGGCGCGGTCCTCCGATCAGGCTCCCGGGAACGGGAACGGAGAAACGCGCCAGGGGGGAAAACGCGACGGGCCCCGGGATGGGCTGAAACTACAGGCCCAGGAAACTGCGGACAAGCTCTTCCGCCGCAACACGCTCATCCTCTATCACATAGTGCCCGGCATCAGGGAAATCATGCACAACGGCGTGCGGGAAAATCTCGAGAAAGCGGTCGCGGAAGTGGCGGTTGAAGCAGAAATCGCGTCCGCCCCAGAGGAGCTGGATCTGCTTGTCCTTCAGATTGGCAAGTCCCTTTTCCACAGACAGAAGCGCCGCATACGAAACGTGTGCCTCAGAGAGGGGAATGTCGCGCACGAAACCGCTGACCGCCACACGGTCATGCCAGTCCTGGTGGGGAAACAGGTAGGCCCGGCGCTCGACCGAGCTGAGCTTGCGCCGGTTCACCGCCATCCAGGTCGCGGGCCAGGCGAAGGCATTGAAGGCGCGCACGATGAAGGGGCCGTAAAGGGGCGCCTTGCAGAGCGAGATCCGCGCCGGGATGCGCGTGGAGCGGAAGGCTCCCGTATTCAGGATCGTGATACAGCCGACGAGGCCGGCGTTGGCCCCGGCCCACCCGAGGCCGATCGCCCCTCCCCAGTCGTGCACGATCAGGTGCACCTTTTTGAGCCCGAGCGACGCCACCAGCGAGGACAGGTCGTCGATGCGGGACTGAAGGGTGTAAGGATGGTCCTGGGGCTTGTCCGAGAGGCCCATGCCGACGTGGTCGGGGACGATGCACCGGATCGAGGGCGACAGCGCGCGCACCAGGTGCCTGTAGTAGTAGGACCAAGTGGGGTTGCCGTGCACCATGAGCACGGCTTCGTCGCCACGCGGGCCCTCGTCGAGGTAGCTCAGGCGGGCGCCGGAGGCGGTGCGATGCTGCCGCGGAGTGAAGGGGTACTCCGCGGCGAGCCAGGGAGGAAGCGGTGTGTCGGGCGTTACCATTCGAGGGCGAGCATCATGCAGTTGATCCCGCTGCCGATGCCCAGGAGGGCGACCTTGTCGCCGTCGCGGACGGCACCGGCCTCGACGGCCAGCGAGAGCGTGGAGGGAAGGGAGACCGAACCGACATTGCCAAAGCGCTCGAAACTCGAGTAGTCGCGCGCCAGGTCCAGTTCGAGCATCTCATAGAGCTTCTTGCGGTGGGCCGAACCCACCTGGTGGCAGATGCTGCGTGTGAGGGTGTCGCGCGACCAGCCCGTGCAGGCGGTGAAATCGTCCCAGGTTTCCCGGGCCACCTGGACGCCGGCGAGCAGGAGTTGCTCGGAGTCGGTCTGCATGAGCAGGGCCTCGGCACCGTGGGTGTCGCCCTGGCAGAGCTCGTTGAAACGCGTGGCGGCGCGCGCCACACCACCGAGGAGCCTGTGCGCACGCCCGGTCACGAGGGACCTGTGGCACAGCACCGCGCCCACGGCACCGGAGCCGATGGTCAGGTTGGCGAAATAGGGCTTTATGGCATTGCGGTCGAGCGGCAGCTCCACCAGAGAACGCAGGGTCTGCTCGACGAGCGGACGCCCGTTCTCGCCTGAGACGACGAGGGCGGCGCGGATCTGTCCCGACTCGATCATGGCGGCGGCCACGGTCATCGAATTCAGGAAGCCCAGGCACGCGTTGGACACGTCGAAGATCTGGGCGGTCTCGGGCAGCCCGATGAGGCGGTGTGCAAAGGAGGCGGTGGCCGGCTCCAGCATGTCGCGGCACACGGCCGAATGCACAAACAGACCGATCTCGGAGGCGGGGATCGTGGAGCGAGCCAGCACGGCCTTGCCGGCGACGGCGCTGGCCTCGGACGGGCGGGTGCCCTCGGGCCAGAAGCGGCGCTCGCGGATGCCCGTCATCAGCTCCAGGCGGCCGAAGGGCAGGCGCAGGCGCTCGTAGAGGGGGCGCAGGCGCTCCTCGATCATGGCCGAGGACCAGGCCTCCTCGGGGAAGACCGTGGCGATGGACTCGATGCAGACGTTCTCGAAACGCATGGCGGCTCAGGCTCCGGGGGCGACGGGACGGTGGTCCGGCCGCATGGCCAGGCGGATGATCTCCTGGTCGAAGTAGTTGGACCCGAGGCCGGCGTCGACGACGAGCGTGGTGCCGTTGATGCCGCTGCTGCGCGGGCTCAGGAGGAAGAGGACGGTGTCGGCCACCTCGCGCGTATCCAGATTCTTCTTACGGAAGGTCATCTTCTCCGCGTAGAGGTAGCTCTCGAGGTAGCCAGGGATACCCGCCGAGGCGCTGGTCTTGAGCGGGCCGGCGCCCACCACGTTGAAGCGCACCGCGGTGTCGGCGCTGAAGGACTTGGCAAGGAAACGTGAGCAGGAGTCGAGGGCGGCCTTGACCGGCCCCATGTACCCATAGTTGTCGGGCGTCACCTGCAGCGAGGAAATGCCGATGGTGACCACCGAGGCCTCCTTGGAAAGCAGGGGCTTGAGGGCGCGAGACAGCTCGACGAGCGAAAAGGCCGAGATGGCGGTGGCCTGAAGGAAGTCGGCGCGCTTGGTCTCGTGGAAGGCCTTGAAACCCTCGCTGTAGTTGGCGAAGGCAATGGAGTGCACCACGCCGTCGATGGGACCGTGGCCGCCGGCCGCGATCGCCGTCGCGAGCTCCTGGCAGGCCCCGTCCTTCTCGACATCGCAGAGGAACACGGCACGCCCCGCCAGCAAGGTGGCCAGCGACTGCCTGCGCGCCTCGGAACGCACGCTGTAGAGCACCTTCGCACCCTCGGCCTCGAGTCCCTGCGCCACGGCCCAGGCCACGCTCTTGCGATTGGCCACGCCCATCACAAGGACCGTCTTTCCGGCAAGTCTGAGGAAGCTCATGATTGGGGGGCTGCGGGTGCCGCTGCGGGCTTGGCGCCCTCGGGGGTCTTCCAACCCACCGAAAATTCCACCGTCAGGATGCGCTTCTCGCCGCACTTGATGCTGCCCGTCATGAAAATGAAGCCTCCCAGCAGCTCCTTTTCCTTCACCTCGATGGTGATGGTGTCACCGGGATAAACGGGATTGCGAAAACGCACGTCGCTGATCTTCGCGAGCAGCGGAACACCCTCGGCGGCTCCCTGGCCGCGAGCCACGGCTCGGCGCGAGAGGAACAGCGCCCCTGTCTGGAAGACCGACTCGCACAGCAGCACGCCGGGCGTGATGGGCATGCCCGGATAATGACCGCGATAGAAGTCCTCCTCGGGCCTCCAGGTGCGCTTGGCCACCAGGCCGGTCTCGGTCTCGGAAACCACCTCGTCGACAAAGAGGAAGGGCGGACGATGCGGGATGAAGTCGGTGACGTTCGACATGGGATCAGGTGGTCAGGGTGGTGGCTGCTGCCTCGACACTGGAGGCGCCGTTGCGGCGACGGAAGAGGAATTTGTCGATGCTATTGGCCGTGATCACACCATAATTGATGGTGCCAAGCCAGCCCGACATGATGATGCCCACCGAGCCGGCATGGTAGAGGCCGGGGACCTGCTTGGGAAGGTCCATGGAGACCTTGAGGCCCTCGAACTTGGTGCCAAAGGAGGTGCCACCGATGTGGGTCGTGTAGCGTTCGATGCTGCGCGGGGTGGCGGCCTCCATCCAGTCGATCTTGGCGCGCACTCCCGGGATGTGCCGCTCCAGGGCTTCGATGGACTCGTCGATCAGGCGCTGCTTGTGGCGCGCATAGTCCTCGTCGCCGAGGTTCTTCCAGTCCTCGTAGCGGGCGTTGAGCGAGGTGACCACGGTGTAGCGGTCGCTGCCGGGACGCGTGCCCGGATAATACACGGAGAAGGTGCGGCTCGTCGTGTGGAAATCCACCAGCTCGTCGCTGGAGAACTTCGGCGCGTCGGAGGTGAAGACGAGGTCGCCGATGTGCGGGATTGTCTCACCCTTCCGGATACCGAGGTAAACCTGGCAGGAACTGGTGTTGATCCGGACCTTCTCGACCTCGGCGGAGAAGTCGGCCGGCAGGGCCTCGCGTCCCACCAGGGACAGCGTGGTATTCTTGATGTTGGCGTTTGAAAGCAGGGCCTTGCAGCGGACCTCGCGCCCGTTGGCGATCACGCCCACCGCCACCGGCTTCCCCTCCTGCATCTCGGTGAGGATGCGCTCGACGCGTACGTGCTTGCGGATCTCCACGCCATTGCGCACGAGCTCCTCGCGCATCTTGCGGATCAGCAGGTCGCTGCCGCCGCGGAAGGTGTACACGCCCGCCCCCATGAAATTGGAGAACACGATGCCATAGGTGATGGCGGGATCGCGCAGCGTGGAGCCGTTCGCGTAGGTGATGGGCTCCATGAGCAGCCGCTGCACGTCGTCGCGCCCCGGGAAGTACTTCTCGAACATCTCGCCCGTGGTGAGCGGATTGTTGTCGTAGTAGTTCATTGCGCGCAGGTCGGTGAAGAAACGCTCCACGTCGGCGGCCGGCACCTTGAACTGTTCGGAAATGATCCGCGTGAAGTCGACCCGGTCGAAGGTCGTGCGGATGTTCATCTGGGGGTTGATGAAACGGATGTCGTTGAGCTGGACGATCGAGTCCGCGATCTCCTTGGTCCAATACTTGCGGCAGGACTTGATCATGCCCGACGGGAAGCCGTGCAGGGAGATGTCGAAGATGTGCCCGC
>JAHFTI010000007.1 GCA_023265535.1 Opitutaceae bacterium | reverse complement strand
CGTCGCCGATGAATCCCCGGGCCTCGCTGCGGACCCTGTTCGCCGCAGCGCTGACGCTCCTTGCCACCACAAGCTGCCTTGCAGCCTCCTTCACAGCCGAGATGGTCGACACGCGCGGAGGCAAGACACGGACGGGCACGTTCCATTTCCAGGACGGGAGCTACCGTTACACGGCTATCGAGGATGGGCGGGAGACCGTGATCATCGTCGACGGGAAGTCGGGGCTGATGCGCGCGCTCATGCCCGAGAAGAAGGTGTACATCGAGGCGGGGCCGGAGCACCCCATCAACCTTTGGGTGAACCCGTTTGCCTGCTTTGCCCATTACGCAAGGACGCGCGACCTGGCGAAGCAGGGGGCGGAAGCCGTGGGAGGCGTCCCCTGCGTGAAGCAGGTGGCCTCCGGTGGCGGGCAGGTGTTCGCGACCGCGTGGGTTTCGGACGAATGGGCTTTTCCGCTGAAGGTGGAGACACAGCTCGACGGGCGACGCGTTGAGCTGCTCACACTCAGGGCGGGCCCCGTGGAGGACTCGCTTTTCAAGCTGCCCGAGGGGTACTCGCTGATGAAGGAGCCCGAGCCGGAGGTTCCCGCCTGGGCTGCGCAGGTTCCCTCCACGCCCGTGTTGACGCCTCCCTTTGAGAAGACGCTCAAGGCGGGGGAAATGGTGCGTGTGCTTCCCGTGGCGGGACGCCACATCAGCCTTTCGGTAACGAACCGCGGCAAGGAATCCTCGGCCTTTTTCTCCGTGGCCTTTGGCAAGGGGCGGCCGCTCAGTGAACCGGGCGGCAACACAATGAACCTCGACGAGGCGCAGGAGGTTTCTGCGGTGCACACGGAGACTCCGGCGCAGGCCGAGGCGATCGTGATGCGGGTCGTTCGCGGCAGCCTGCATTTCAAGGCTGCCTGGGCGGCGCCCGAGACAGCGCGCAGGCCGTTCCCCGAGGCGTCCCCCGAGGCGGCCGATTCCGCCGAGAGCGGCAAGGCCCCTGGCTTCTCGCTATCGGCGCCGCATACGGCCGAGGTGGCGGAGAGAATCCTGGTGGAGTGGATGGGCTCGGGCTCGCCCGAGGATGCGGTCGTGATCGCAAAACCGGGGCAGGGGCCGGGATCCTTCCTGGCCAAGGCCCTGCTGCGCGAGGGCAGCCCCGTGAAGCTGTGGACTCCTGCCGAGCCGGGTGACTACGAACTGCGCGTCGTGGCAGGCAAGCCGCCGAAGGTGATGACGACGCTGGCGCTGCCCGTGACGGATGTGAAGGCCATGGTGGACCCCTCGGCGAGCGTGCCCGCCGGGGATTGGATCGAGGTGCAATGGTCGGGGCCTGCGCGCGAGGGCGACATCATCAGCGTGGCCAAGGCGAACCAGGGCCCGGGCTCAAACCTGGGATCGACACCCGTGAAGGCCGGCAATCCGCTCCGGCTTCGTGCGCCGTCGGAGCCCGGGGACTATGAGGTGCGCTACATCCTGTCGCGGGGGCCGCGCAAGCTCGCGTCGGCACCGGTCACGACGAGGCCGGTGAGTGCGGAGCTGGAGGCGCCCGCGCAGGGCGTGGCCGGCACCGAGCTCGAGGTGTACTGGACCGGGCCCGGCTATGCCGAGGATTACATCTGCGTCGCGCGGACGATCCAGTCGGGGGGATCGAACCTTTCCTCGCAGCCCACGCGCAAGGGAAATCCCCTCAAGCTCAAGCTGCCCAGGGAGCCGGGCGATCTGGAGCTGCGCTACGTGGTGGGGCGCGGCAACCGCGTGCTGGTGCGGAAGCCCCTCAAGGTGGTGGCTCCCTGAGAGCCCGCACGGGCGAGGCCGCCCGTAGTCGATATTCGGATACGAAGGGTGATGACCCCGGTGCCGGGCGAGCGGGGCCCTATTTCAGGGCCTTGCTCCACGCGTCGGCCTTGAAACCGAGCAGGCCGACCTTGGGGCCGAGCAGGAAGGGACGTTTCACGAGGCGGCCATTGCCTGCGAGCAGGGCGAGAGCCTCGTCCTCGGAGAGGGCCGGCATCCTGGCCTTCATGTCGAGGGCGCGGTACTCCAGGCCCGAGCTGTTGAAGAGGCGCTTCAGCTCGCCGTCCTGGAGGGCCAGCATGCGCCTCAGCTCGGCGAGGGTGGGGGGCTGGGTGTAGATGGGGCGCTCCTCGAAGGGGATGCCGTGCTGTTGCAGCCAGGCGATCGCGTCGCGGCAGGTGCTGCACTTGGAGTAGGAGTAGAGGAGCGTGGGCATGGGGGGGGAGGACGGAGTACCTTTTGTGTCCGACAGATTGCCGGTCTTTTTGCCGATCATTTATTGCCATAACTCTCTTCAACACACTGCAGGTGCAAAACTAGCCGGCGGATTTGTCCAAAATAGTGCCGATCTTTCTGCCGATCTTTTGGCCGGTGTGTGAACGGGGCGGAACGGTGGGACGGGCGAGGGGGCTTTCGACCTTAGTTTTTCGGGGCGGCCTTGAGCTCGCAGCGGGCCTCGGCCAGGCCGGGGGCGCGGGCGGTCAGCGTGACGGCGCCTGGGGCACCCGTGGACTGGATGATCACCTGCGCGAGGCCGTTGAAGGTGCTGCGGCGCCAAGGCGCGGGCGGCGTGGCGAGGCGCAGGACGGCGGGGTGGAATTGGGAAAGGCCCTCGCGGTCGCCCCAGCTTTCGTGGCGGTTGGACTCGATGCGGAGCACATTGCCCTTGGCCTTCAGCGCATCGGGAGCCAGGTCCAGGGTCAGGCGGGACTGGGCGGGGGCTGCGTCGCGGTAGAGTTCCCTGCCGTTGAGCCAGGCGGTCTGGCGCGGGCCGAGGGTGTTGAGCAGGAGCTGGAGCGAGCCGCCGGGGGCGAGGGCGGGGGCGTCGAAGGTCGCCTCGAAGGCGATGGGCTCCTTGCTCGGCGCGGCGTCGGGGGCCTTCCAGGTGCCGAGCTTGAGGGCGCTGACGCTCTCGACGTAGGTGTCGGGTTCCAGGCAGGCAGGGTCGCCGTTGCCCACGCCGATGATCCTCGCCGGGCCGCTGAGCTCAAACTGCACGGGGACCTTTGCCGTGGGCACGGTGCGGCCCTGCGTGTCGCGCACCTCGACGGTGTGCACGACGACATCGCGTCCGTCCGCGGCGAGTTCGGTGCGGTGGGGCACAAGCACCAGGGACGCGGGGGCGCCCGTGGTTTCGACGACGCGGGTCATGCCGAGGATGCCCTTGTTGTAGCCGCGCGCCACGAGGCGGCCGGGCGTGTAGTTGATTTTCCATGACAGGTGGGAGTTCGGCTCCATGCGCTTGCGCCCGAGCGAGGAGCCATTCAGCTCAAGCTCCACCTCCTCGAAGTTGGAGTGCGTGGTGACGGTGAGCTCCTGCCCCTCGCGGCCGGGCCAGTTCCAGTGGGGGAAGACATGGAGCACGGGCTCCCTGCCCCACCAGGACTTCAGGTAGTAATAGCCGTCCTTGGGGAAGCCGCAGGTGTCGAGGATGCCGAACTGCGAGGCGATGGCGGGCCAGCCGAAGGGCGTGGGTTCGCCGCGGTAGTCGAAGCCGGTCCAGAAGAAGACGCCGCCGGTCCAGGGGCGTGCGGCGTAGTGTTTCCAGCCGATCTCGGCGTTGCCGCCCGAGGAGCCGTCGGCCTGGGGCGAAAGGTGGCAGGCGGCGCGGTCGTCAAAGTAAATGCCGCGCGTGGCCTGGGTCGTGGTCTCCTCGGTGCCGAGGATGAACTGGTGCGGGTACTGGGCGTGCTGGCGGTCGGTGTCGCCCTGCTTGATGTAGTTCACGCCGGGGGAGTCGATGACGCTGGAGATGCCGCCCCAGCCGCCGCTGATGGCGGCGTTCATGATGCGCGTCGGGTCGAGGCGCTTGGCGAAGTCCTGCATGGTCTGGGTGATGCGGGCGCCCTTGATGTTGCCCTCGATGCCCCACTCCTCGTTGCCGAGCGACCAGATGATGACGCTGGGGTGGTTGCGATCCCGGCGGATCATGCGTTCGACCTGGCTGAGGTGCATGGGATTGGAGCCCATGAGGCGGTTCTCGACGATGACGAGCAGGCCGAGGCGGTCGCAGGCGTCGAGGAATTCGGGCGTGGGCGGATTGTGGGAGCAGCGGTAGGCATTCGAGCCCATTCCCTTGAGCAGCTGGATGCGGTAATCCTGCATGGCATCCGGCAGCGCCACGCCCAGGCCGGCGTGATCCTGGTGGTTGTTGGTTCCCTTGAGCGTGACGCGCACGCCGTTGAGGAAAAAGCCTGCGTTCGGATCGAAGCGCAGGGTGCGCACGCCGAAGCGGGTGCTGACGCGGTCGAGCACCTGGCCGTCCTGCTCAAGCTGCGTCACGAGGGTGTGCAGGGTGGGGGATTCGAGTGACCAGAGTGCCGGGGCCTTCAGGCGCAGTTGGGCGGCCACGCTGCGCTCGTCGCCTGGGTTCAGAGAAGGGACCGCCTGCTCTGCGCGCGCCAGCACCGTGCCGTCGGGGGCGAGGATGCTTTGCGTGAGGCGCAGGTTGGCGGTGGTGCGTGCCTCGTTGAGCAACACGGTGTCGACGGTGACGAGGGCGTCGTTGCCCTCGGGTTGGGTGCGGATGAAGATGCCGTCGCGTGCGACGTGCAGGGGATGTGTCTTGGTGAGCCAGACGTGGCGGTAGATGCCTGCGCCCTCGTAGAACCAGCCTTCCTCCATGGTGGCGTCGGCGCGCACGACCAGGGTGTTTTCGCCGCCGTAGTTGAGGTAGTCGCTGAGGTCGTAGCTGACGCCGAGGTAGCCGCTGGGCTCCTCGCCGACGAGGAAGCCGTTGATGAAGACGCGGGCGTTGCGGTACACGCCGTCGAGCTCGACGCTGATGCGGCGGCCCAGGTCGGAGGCGGGGATGCTGAGGCTGCGGCGATACCAGCCGACGTTGTGGGCGGGGAAGCCGCGTCCGAGGGCCTTGAAGCCGTGGCTGGCGGTGCCCGCCGGGTCGAAGGGCAGTTCGACGGCCCAGTCGTGCGGCACGTTGACAAGGCGCCAGGCGCGGTCGTCGAAGGCGGGGCTGGCGGGGCCGTCGCCGTAGCCGGCCTTGGCGAGGAAGGAGAAGTAGCCCGTGGCGTGGCCGTGGTCGGCGTAGGGATCGGTGGCGTGACCCAGCGAGAAGCGCCAGCCCGTGCCGAGGCGGGTGCGTTCGCGCTGCCCGGCCAGTGCGGCTTGAACAGCCGCTTCGCCCTGCGTTGCGTGCAGGCTGGCTCCGAGGGCGGGCAGCAGGAGCAGGGCAAGGGCCAGGGCCCAGAAGGCGGCGAGAGGGGAGGGGCGGGAGGCGGGCGCGTGGGAGTGCATGGGAACGGAGGAAGGGAGGGCGGATATCGGACGTCGGAGGCCGGAGGACGGATATCTGAAGGAGGGGTTTTAGGGCGCGAGGGGGGAAGTGCCAAGGGGGATCGGGCTGGCCGTTGGGCGGAAAGACGGGGTCATAGTCCGAGGGGGGGCGTGGTGACACACCTGATTTCGAGTCAGGCGCCATGGCGGCTCCACGTTGTGGAAACGCGAACTTTCCCGCATGCTCACGTTTGGGTAAATCTCACCTTGGCGCTTCCGTGCGTGCCATTTGCGTGGATTCCCTCACACTTGGGCCCTCATGAGCACCCTCGCCGTCTTTGATGCCAAACCCTACGACATCGCCTTCCTCAAGGCCAATGCGTCTGCGGAGCATTCCCTGGTGTTTCACGAGTTCAGGCTTTCGCCGGAAACCGCGGCGCTCGCGAAGGGAGCGGACGCGGTCTGCGTTTTCGTGAGTGACCGTGCGGACCGCTGCTGCCTGGAATTGCTGCGTGGCGTCGGCGTGCGGCATGTGGCGCTGCGTTGCGCGGGATTCAACAACGTGGATCTTGTCGCCGCGAAGGAACTGGGCCTGACGGTGACGCGCGTGCCCGCCTATTCCCCGCATGCTGTGGCGGAGCATGCCCTTGCGCTCCTGCTCACGCTCAATCGCAAGATCCACCGCGCGCACAATCGTGTGCGCGAACTCAACTTTTCCCTGTCCGGACTTGTCGGGTTTGACCTTTGCGGCAAAACCGCGGGCATCCTCGGCACGGGCAAGATCGGTCGCATCACCGCCCAGATCCTGCGCGGCTTCGGTGTGCGCGTACTGGCCTATGATGTGTTTCGCGACGAGGCCTGGGCCGCCGCCAATGGCGTCAGCTACGCCGGCCTTGAGGAGATTCTCGCGCAGGCGGATATCGTCAGCCTGCACACGCCGCTCACCCCCGAGACCCATCATCTCATCGATGAGCGCACGCTGGCCCTGATCAAGCCGGGTGTCTTCCTGGTCAACACCAGCCGCGGCAAACTCATCGACACCACCGCGCTCATCAAGGCGTTGAAGACGGGACATGTCGGCGGCGTGGCCCTCGATGTTTACGAGGAGGAAGCCGGTGTCTTCTATGAGGACCTTTCGGGGGAGCTCCTGCAGGACGACGAACTGTCGCGCCTGCTGACGTTCCCGAATGTGCTGATCACCTCGCACCAGGCCTTCCTCACGCACGAGGCGCTCACGCAGATCGCGCAGGTGACACTCGAGAATTTCAGGCTCCTGCAGGCAGGACAGCCCTTCCTCGAGGGAACGCAGCTGGCCTGAGCCGGGGAGGGGGCCTGCCCCGTTTCACCCAAGGCAGGCGAGCCGTGGGCTGTGCTCCCCGCACCTGTCCCCCTGGGGCCGCTTAGCGGGTCTTGGTGCGCCAGCCGCCCATCAGGTAGATGACGAGGGCAATGATGAGCACCAGGCCGAGGCCGCCGCCGCCGAAGGCAGGGCCGCCATAATAGAAACCGCCACCACCGAAGAGGACCAGGAGCAGCAGGACAACGACGATAAGATTCATGGGAACAGCTTAGCGTCCCGTGGCGCAGTCCCCAATGGGGTCATTCCCGACTTGGCGCTGTGCGGGGCCCCCATGAAGTTCCTCTCCTACGAAAGGCATCTCACGACGGGGCCCCGGGGCCCTTCCCGGGCCCATGGCGTTCAGCCTTCCACCGTGAAGCCGACCTTGATCGTGACCTGCCAGCGGTGGACCTGGCCCTTTTCAATGTTGCCGCGCGTTTCGACGACCTGAAACCAGCTCAGGTTCTTGATGGTCTTGTGCGCCCTCTGGATGGCCTTGCCAACGGCGTCCTCGACGGAGCTGCTGGAGGTTCCCGTGAGCTCGATGAGCTTGTAAACGTGGTCTTTCATGGACGGTTCTTTCCGGTTGCCCAGTGTGGCAGCCTTTCTTGGGAGGCTCATTTGCAGCCGCACGCGGAGCGGGATTCCTTGATCGCCTTTTCCACCGCCTCCTGGGTTTCGCCGGTGCGTTTTTGGATGCGACCGACCAGCTCGTCGTGCTTGCCCTCGATGAATTCGAGGTCGTTGTCGGTCAGCTTGCTCCATTTCTGCTTCAGCTTGCCCTTGATGATGTTCCAGTCGCCCTTTATTTCGAGTGTGTTCATGGGAGTCGTATGCCTTGTTTGAGTTGGCGCACCAGCGATGTGACAGAGTTGTTCCAAGACGCCGCGGAGGCCTTCCCTGAGGGTAAAGCATGGAGTGCCATTTCCCATGGGGCATAACCCTAGGGGTGTGGACTGGGAGGGGGCTAAACGGGCTCAGCCACCTGAGTCCCCAGATCCTCTGTCCGGCCACCGGGCGTCAGGGCGCGGACACGCTCAGTTCGCGGGAAATCAGCGGGGCCTTGGCGCCCAGGATCACGGCTTGTGGTATCGGTCGCCCTTCCCTCGATGGTGAGGGCGGAGGGCTTCTGCGAGCGGTTCAGGAAGCCATCGACGAAGCCCAGGAGTCTTGCGTCGGCAGGCACGGCGCGGGGTCGGACGTCAGGATCTCCCTCGCGATGATTGTGGGCAATTACGGGACTTCATAGACCTCGACGAGCACGATGCCGCTGCCGCTGTCCGCGGAGTTCACCTCCGCGGTGTAGAGGTGGCCCGGAAGGAGGCTCAGCACGACGGCGGCATCCTTGCTGCCCTCGGTCAGGAGGAGCCCCACGCCGGCGCGGGTCGTGGCGCTCAGCACCGTGGTCCTGTTGGTGGCGTCGCTGCTCCAGTTGTCGTTGGTGGCGACTACGAGGACGTTCCTGGAATCGGTGATGTCGTAGACGGTCAGCCGCGCGTCGGGCAGGAAGCCCGAGGGCACGCCGTAGTTGGCCAGCGCAGGGCCGACCCCGCGGATCAGGACCTCCTTGGCGAGCGTTCCCTCGATGACGAAGCCCGCTGTGACCTTCTGGGTGGAGGTGATGCGGCGGTTGGCTGAGAGGTTGGTGAGGCGGGGGGCCAGGTTCGAATCGGCGTCATAGACCTCGGCGAGTGCGATGCCTGCGCCGGACGCGGTGGTGACCTGGACCGTGTAGCCGCCGTCGGACTCGGCGAGCGGCGTGAGGGCCGCGGAGTCCTTGCTCCCCTCGGCGAAGGGCAGTCCGGTGTAGCGCGTGGTGGCGAAGGCGAGTTCGGTCTTGTTGGTGGCGTCGCCCCAGTTGTCGTTGACCAACTTTGGGGTGCTGATGTTGCTCTGCTGGTACACGGCGAGCCGCGGGTCGGCGAGTGCGTTGGGCAGGTATTGGGCGAGTGCCGGGCCTGCGCCGCGCAGCAGGAGGGTCTTGGTGCCGCCCTTGATGATGAACCCGGCGGTCACGGGCGTGGTGGCGTCGATGTCTGTGTTGATCGAGAGGTTGATGAAGCGGCTGGGGCTAAGGCTCAGCAGGACGGGTGTGCTGGTGATGCCACCCACCGCATTGGTGATCGTGACGGTGTAGGCTGCGAGGTCGGAGGCCTGCACGCCGGCGAGGGTGAGGGTGCTGCCGGTCGCGCCAGGGATGGCGACGTTGTCCTTCTTCCATTGCCAGGTCATGGGGAAGAGGCCTGCGGCCGTTGCGCTGAAGGTGGCGGTGTTGTTGGCGTAGACGATGGCTGCGGCGGGTGCCTCGGCAAAGCTGGGTGCCACGCTGGCGGTCCGCTCATAGGCGCCCATGTCCACGGTGCTGTTCGCGGTGCGGGGATTGCCGTCGAGGTCGGTGCCCGCGGCCGTCCAGGTCTGGTTGAGCCCGGTGTCGATGCAGGGTGAGCCGGAGGCCAGGCGGTAAGTGCCGGACACGAAGGAGGGCGCCGCCGTGATGTTTCCGTCGGCGGAGGGCAGCGGAGTGGTGCAACTGTGGTCGAAGGCGACCGGGGTGCCGTAGGGATTGAGGTAGTAGTTCGGGCCGGGATCGCCGGCGCTGGGGAGGCGCGCGGTGTAGGTGTTGCCCGTGACAATGGAGTTGCGGACGCGTTCGCCGTACATGACGCCGCTGCCCGTGGCTGCGTCGCCCGCGAGCACATTGTCGCAGACCGTGCTGCTCTCGAGGAGTCCGCCGCCGTTGAAGTACACGCCGCCGCCGGCGGCCCAGTTGGTGGAGAAGGCGCCCACGTCGGTGTGGGCGTTGTTGGCGGTGACGAGGCAGTTTCTCACGAGGCCGTCGACATTGCCCGTCATGTAGATTCCGCCGCCGTAGGCGTACCAATGGCCGGCGGCGATGTTGCCGTTGACGACGCAGTCGATGAGGGAGCCGTTGTTGGCGTGGATGCCCGCGCCGTTCGCGTAGTTTCCAGTGAGCGAGTTGGTCAGCACCCTGCAGTTCTGGACGCGGCTCTGGTTGACCGCGTAGAGGCCACCGCCCTCGGCGAAGGCGGCATAGGCGTCGCTGTTGGTGGAGATGCAATCATTGTTGCTGATCGTGCTATGGGAAACGGTGGCGCCGTCACAATAGAGGCCGCCGCCCTTGGGCGTGTCGCCCGTGGCATGGTTGCCCGTGATGATGCACTGGGTCACGGTTCCCTCGACGCAGTACACGCCCGCGCCCGTGGCCGCCTTGCCTGAGGTGACCGTGAAGCCCTTGAGCGTGGCGCCTGCGGACGGCATGTTCACGCAGCGCACGAGGTTGTTGCCGCTGAGGGTGGCGGTGGCGGGGCCGGTGGGGCACTCGAGGGTGACGCCGCCCGGGATCGTGAGCTGTGCGGAGAGCGTGTAGGTGCCTGGGGCGACGTAGGTGATGTCGCCTGGGACGCAGAGCGCGAGTGCCGCGGGGAGGGTGTGCGCAGCGGTCGCCCAGCTGGTGTAGGGGGCGGTGGGCGTCGTGCTCGCGGGATTGACAAAGCGCGTGGTGGCCGAGGCTGCGGTGGCGAGGGCCAGGCAGAGGCCGAGCAGGCCCGCTGCGGGGCGGAGCACGGGGAAAAGCAGGCGAAACAAGGCCGCGACCGACACGAGGCAATCAGCAGATTTCATGGGGGCTCCGGTTATGATCGTGAGCATACCGGAGCAGTGACATTAGTCTAGCACCGTGATTTGAGCGACAGAAGATGGGTGGGCAGTCGCCCGGGGCGAAGCCCACAGCCTTCCCGCTTGCGAGGCCGGCAGGGGCGTGTCGGCTCACGCGCCCTGGCGCAGGCAAAACTTTTCCCAGGGCAGCGGGCCCGTGCGTTGCACCGTGTCATAGGTCACGGTGAGTTCACGGGGGCTGCTGCGGTGGAAGGCCAGCCCGTCGAGGAAACCCAGCCAGCCCCGTTCCTCGTGGCGCACGCCGACAAGCAGCTCGCGCATGACCATGATGTTCCAGTCGTGTGAGACGTGAAGGTCGAGACGCGGGCCGCGCGCGGTGCCGTGCTCGAGGGTGGCGCAGATTTCGCGCAGGTTGTGGCCCACGGTCTCGGCCGGGTCCTCCATCATGCCCGCCGGCAGCACGCCCTCGAGCCAGCGGCTGACAAAGTCGTCGCCGATCTGCGTGTAGAGCGTGAGTGCGGCCGCCTCATCCTTGGTGCAGACGAAGCCGAGGCGGGGGCGTGCCCCGCAGAGTTCGATATGCATGCCCGAGCCGGCGGCGCCCTCGGCGATGCATTCGGCGGTCTGCTGGCAACGCATGACGGGGCTGTGGAAGAGGCGCAGGTGGGTGAAGCCCGTGATGCGTCCGCCCAGGGCCACGGCTGCGGCCTTGCCGGCATCGGTCAGCAGGGCCTTGGTGGGATCGGTCGTGGAGCCCAGCGGGTGGCGCTGCGCATGGCGAATGATCGCGGCTGCGTGTTGCGAGTCGGGGCGTGAGGCCAGGACCTGGCTGATGCATCGTCTGTCCATTGCCCCGAGGTCACCGGGCGGCGGGCTCGGGGGCAATGAAAAGAAATGGGGGGCGTGTGGCTACTTCCCAGTGACCTTTCAGCGCAGGTCGTGGTGTGGCGTAGGTGGTGCGTGGTGTGGCGCAGTTTGTGGTGCAGCGCAGCGAGGGGGCAGGGGGGGGCTCGCCGCACCGGTTGGAGCGGGAAGGACGCAGGCGCAGTCGTGGGCGGCTCAGCCGCTCTTGCCGCCGCCGGAGCTTTTGGGCTCGGACTTGGGCTGGCTGCCGCCGTTTGTGTCCTTGTTCGGTTCCGCGGCCTTCAGGCTGGGATCGAGGGAGTACATGTAGGTGGCGGGGGCGACGCCTGAGACCCCCTTGCGCGTGAGTTTCAGGCGGATGAGTTTGTTGGCGAGGGGATAGCTGGCGGGGAGGGTGAATTGCAGCTCCGTGGCGCTCTTCAGCGTGTGGCTCACGGTGCCTACGCCATCGATCGTCAGCACGTCGTTGGCGGAGAAATGTTCCCCGCGCAGGTGGGTCGTCGCGCCGGGTCGTCCGTACTGGGGCGAGTGGGAGGAGATGCGCGGCTGGGTCGGGATGATCTTGAAGTTGTAGCCGGCCGTGGCCTTTCCCGTGTCCTTGTCCAGGATGGTGACCGGGCCCGTGTAGGGGGCCAACAGGCTGTCATCGCCGGGCACGCTGACCCGGTATTCAAACCAGGTGTTGCGCGGCGTGATGCTGTTGATTCTCGCCTGGACCCGGTTGTTGGCCGCGAGGGTGAACCAGACCTCGGCCTTGGCGGGATCCGAGGGGACGTTGCTTGCCGAAATGACGGCGGACGACTGTGGTGCACCTGAGCCCGGGGCGATGCCGGTGATCCTGGGCGTCGTGTTGACGTGGGGCGTGGGACTGGGGGCGTTCGGGGTTCCGGTGCCGGGAGCGGCGGGAGCGGCGAAGGCGTTCAGGATGAGACACAGCGGCAGAAGAGCCGTGGCAATTCCAAGATGCATGACTGGGGCCTCCTTGTGCGCAGCGAGGCTGGGGTGGCGCCACCTGTGAAGGGCGGGAGGGGCCCCGTCCTGTTCGGCAGGCAACGCTTGCGCTGCGCGTCACGGATTAAACGCCGTGCCGCGCAGCCAGTCAAGGGAATGGGAGCCGAAGGGGGCGTGGGGCCCCCTTCACGCTGGGAGTGCGGGCCTGTGCCGGGCCCAGCGTGGCCTTGGGCTCACTCCATGTCGTAGACTTCGAGCAGGCCGATGCCCGTGGAGCCATTGGCACCCCGCACCGTGGCCGTGTAATTGCCTGCGGGAACCCTCACGATGATGGCTGCGTCCTTGGCCCCCGGTGCCAGTTCGAAGGCACCCACCTTGGCGAAGTTGCCGGCTGTCGCATTGCCCTCCTGCCAGTTGTCGTTTGTGGCGACAATCTCGCCGGTCTTGGTGTTGACCAATTCGAGCACCGGGTCGGCGAGTGCGCCCTCGACACCGAAGCCTGTCAGGCTGGGCCCGATGCCGCGGATGAGGAGCGTTTTCCTGCCCGTTCCGGAGAGGACGAAGCCTGCAACCAGGCACGCATCACCCGTGCCGACCCTGGTGCGTCCGGACACATTCACCAAGCGCCCCGGATAACCGGAGGGGATCTCGTAGATCTCGGCGAGGGTCACGCCCGTTCCTCCGTGCACATCGGACACCTGCATCGTGTAGGAGGCCGGGGAAACGCTGCCGTAGAGGCAGGAATCGAGGCTGCCATATTGCAGGGAGAAGGCTCCGATTTGCGCTGCGACCAAGGAGACCTGGCTCGATCCATTGGAGCCCCAATTGTCGTTGCTTGCGATGACCGAGGTTTCCCAGAACAAGTTCAGCAGCGGATCAGGGACAACTCCCTTCACCCCGAAGCTGGTGAGTCCGGGTCCGATGCCTCGCAGCAGGACCGGAACGATTCCGTCCTTCGCAACGAAGCCCACGACCAGGATCTCCGACCCTGCTCCCGTGTAGGAGCGAATCGACATGTTGACGATGCGGAGATTTCCCATCGAGAGCACCGAAGGGGTGCTGGTCACCGTGCCTGCGGAATTCGTTATCTTCACCGTGTAGCTGCCTGCATCGCTCTCCGTAGGCTCGGCGATGGTGTAGCTGGAGCCCGTTGCACCCGGAATGGCCTGACCGTTCTTGTACCATTGGTAGGTGACGCCTGCGGGATTCGTGACGGTGACGGAGAACACCACGGGCCCATCCGAGGGCGTGACCTGGGCCGTCGGCTGCTGTGAGATCAGCGGAGGGCTGGTCAGGGTCGTGACCGTGAGCACCGTGCTCCAGCCCGAGCTTCCCAGGGAACTGTCAGCCTTGATCCTGAACTCGTAGGTGGTGCCCGGCACCAGGTTGTTCACCGACACCTGGGTGGTGTTGCCTGAGATCGCCGTGGGATAACTGTCCCATGCGGTCGCCCCGCTTGCCCGGTATTGGAGTGTGAAGCCTGCCTGCAGGCCGCTGGTGGTCCAAGCCACGGTGACCGAGGTCGACGCGACCGAGACCGGCTGCGACAGCACCGGAGTGGGCGGCACGTTGCTCGTGTCCAGGAGATAGAAGCCGATGCGTTTGCCATTCTGCACCACCAGTTTTTTCGTGCGCGTGCTGATGGCGCTCACAGCGCCGCCACCACCGGGAATGGTGTAGAGGACGTTCATGGAGGCGGTGTCCCACACCTGTGTCTTGCCCACTGCGTAGCGACCGTCGGCGGAGGCGCAGGCAATCTCCTCGGTGAATTTTCCGAGGGAGAGGGCATTTGCGTCGAACATTCCCTTGGCCCAGAAGATCCTGCTGCCGTCCTCGCTGACGACGACATGTCGGCCGCCGTAGCTATTGGCGCCGTCGACGGACTTGGCCACTTCCTTGAAACCGTCCGCGAGCAGGTCCAGCTTGTGCAGGGCCGCGCCGGAGCTGTTGTTGTCACCATGATAGTAGTAGCGTCCCGTGGGATCCAATTGTCCGCCACCCTCGCGTTGGAAGGTGGTGGCCAGCTTTGCACCGGTCACGGTGTCATAGAGGTTGATGTGGATCCATTGGTCCTCCGCCTCGGTGATGAGGCGTCCGGCGACCTTGCCCGCGACCTTGTAGGCATCATCCTCGCCGTAGGCCCCGTAGGGCGGCGTGGTCAGGGTGCGATCGATAGCGAAGGTGTTGAGGTTCACCCCAAGGACCCCGCCGAGTTGCCAGTTCGGAACGTAGATGCGCTGGTCACCCGAATGGATGGCCAGGTCCGTGGCCGAGGCTCCGACCTGGACGGAGCGGACGACGGTCTCCGAGGCGGCGTCGATCTCCAGCAGGAAGGCGCGGCTCTTGCCGCTGAGGGGATCCGCCTCGTTGATGGCGTAAACCTTCGACGACTCGGGGTCCGCGCGCATCACGGTCAGTGCCAGGGGATCAAGCGTCAGCTTGACGGGGATCGTGAGGCTGCCCCAATCTCCCGAGAGGGTCACTGAGCTGGTGTTCGTGCCTGTGGCGAGCGAGCTGGTTTCCAGGACGAGTGAGACCGTGGCCGAGCCCGTGCCCTGTGCATTTTGCACCTGGATCCACGAGGCTGCAGACGAGGCGGTCCAGGCTGTTCCCGCGGGGGCGGTCAAGGGGAGTGAGGCAGGGACCGAGTATCCCTGTACTCCCACGGCCTCGAGGCTGAGCACTGCGGGGACCACCTTGCTCAGGGTAAAGGACTGCGACTGGGTGGCGATCACGCTCCCGCCGATGACCAGGTCCACGCGCCAGTAGTAGGTCTTTCCGGTTTCCAGTCCCGAGGGGACCGGCATGGAGCCGCCGTTTGCAGCGCCGAGGTACTCCGCGCTGGAGGTCGTGGCCTGCTGGACTGCGGTCTCGGAGTTGCCCAGATAGACGCGATACGCATCGACCCCGGGCAGCGTTGTCCAGGTGAGTTGGGTGAGTGAGGAAATCACCGAGCCAGCCTTGGGCGACAGGCCCGCGCCGAGCACTCCGGTGCCGAAGGGGGAGTGGAAGACCAGGTCGCCGCCGGACTGTCCGACCAGGCGGCCCGTGGCGGTGTTGTAGGCCAATACCGAGCCGAGCGTCTGCGGAAGGGTTGCGACCACCTCACGTCGGTCGACATCGTACACCTTGGTGAAGGAGAAGGCGTATTTGCCGTCGTAGGAGACCGCCTGGATGTTCTCGTCGAACTTCGAGAGCACCTTGAGGTTCGAATCCAGCGCCACGCCATTCCAGAACACGCGCGAGCCGTCCTCCGACATCACGACAAGGCGTGAGCCGTAGTAGCTCAGGGAGACTGATTCGGTCTCGGTCACCTGGGCAATCTTGTCCCCCAGCATGTCGTACTTGTGGATCGAGGCGGAGGAGATGTTGTTGTCGCCATGGTAGTAGTAGCGACCCGAGGGCGAGCATTGGCCGCCGCCTTCGCGCTCGGAGACGGAGGACAGGATTGTTCCCGTGCTGGTGTCCATGATGGAGATGTCGATCCACTGGTCCTGCTCCTCGAGGACGAGTCGGCCCTCCACGCCGGCGGAGACACGGTATACGTCGCCGGTGCCATAGCCCACGCCGCCGAAGGGTTTCGTGGCGTAGGTGCGCTCCACCTGGAAGGTGGCGAGGCTGACGGCCAGCAGGCCACCGGGTTTCCAGTTTGGCACATACACCCGGTTGTCGCCGGGATGGAGGGCCAGGTCCGTGGCTGAGGAGCCCACGCGCACGACGCGTGTCACCTTCTGGCGCAGGGCGTCGATCTCGAGCAGGTAGGCCCTGGAGGTGCCGCTGTTCGGGTCAGACTCGCTGATGGCATACAACTTTGTGGAACGCGGGTCCGAACGGATGAGGGTGAGTGCGAGGGCATCCACCTGAAGCTTGACGGGAATCGTGAAGGAGCCCTCAGGGGTGCTGATGGAGACCTTGCCCTGGCTGATGCCCGGTGTGAGCAGGCTTGCATTGAGCTTCACCTGGAGGGTGGCCGGAGTGACACCCGTGTTCTGGGCAAAGGAGATCCAGGGCACGTCGGAGCTTGCCGTCCAGGCCATGCCCGCCGGGGTGGAGCTGAGGGTGATCGGGACCGTGTGGTCGCGATGCACCTGCACGGTCGAGGTCGTGATGCTGGAAGTGTCCGAACTGATGGAGGAGACCGTGAACTGGGTGACAGTGCCGGCGGTCACGCCGTAGGATGAGACCGCGTCCACCCGCCAGTAGTAGGTGTTCCCGCTGGTCAGGGAGCCTGGCAGCGTGAGGCTGGTCAGGTTCACCTCGCCGAGGTACTCTGCGGAGGACGGGGTGGCCTGGGTGACACTCTCGAGGGTCGAGCCGAGATAGACGCGGTATTTCTGCACTCCAAAGACGGGAGACCATTGCAGCTCGGTGGGGGCCTGCACGATCGCCTTGTCCGAGGGAGTTTGCCTGAGGCCCAGATCGGAGAGGGTGATGACCTTGGTGAGGTCAATGGACTTGAGGGTGCCTGCCTTGTTGTCGAAGTAGACCAGGCGGCCATAGTCCGAGCTGATGGCCTGGGCGGTGGAGCTTACGGGCAGATCGTAGAGTTTGTTGCCGGTGCTGAGGCTGTAGATGGCGGTGGCCGTGGAAAGGATTTCGGCATTCGGGCTGATCGCGTACACAGCAGTCGGGGTCGACTGGAGGAGGGTGGACAGCACGGTCGGATGGAGGGCGAGCTGCTTGATGACGACTGTCTTGCCATCGGCGCTGACCAACACGGGGACGTTGAGCGGGTCGCGGCTGAGCTTCGAGTCGCCTTGGAAGGCTGTCTCCACCAGGGTCAGCTTGCCGTCGGCTGCGATCGAGTGCCTGGTGGCGAAGGAATTCATGATGCCGGCCGACCAGCCGTACTGGGCCCAGCCATAGAGATTCTTCTGGTCAGGCGACAGCGCGAAGCCACCCCAGCCGTAATCGTTGCTGGTGGACAGGCGGAGGGTCTGGAGCGTGGTGCGTGTGGCACGATCGAAAACATTGATCCTGGGGGCCCATTCGCCATCGCTGTAGTAGAGGATGTTTCCGGGGCCGAAGGCCACGTGGGCGGAGGTTTCCGAGACGCCCCAATCGTTGAAGACGGCAAGGGGGATCGTCTCCTTGACGGCAAGGGTGTTCAGGTCGACGACGCTGATGCTCTTGCTGGCATTGCAGATGGCCAGCAGCTCTGTGCCATCCCTGCTGATGGCGAGGTCGCAGGGTCTGTTGCCCACGGAGATGCTGCCGAGATAGGTGGACGACATCGTGTCGTAGACCAGGACGGCGCCCTGGTTCACGCCGTCCTGTTGGGCGGCATAGGCGCGAGGCCGCATGGGGTCCGTGATGACGCGCACGATGGACTGGGCGGACACGGTGGCCTGCACAAAGACCTGCGTGGTGTGTGTGCCATTGGAGAGGCTCAGCGTGGCGGTGTAGCTCCGCTTGATGAGATCGCCGGCGGCGAAGGTGACCTCGAGATTGCCCGTGGCGACGTCGATGCGTCCCGTCGCCCAAGCGGCATCGGAGCTCACCGTGACCTTGGTCCAGTCCTGGTTCGCAGGGGAGTAGGTGACAGGGACCTGCAGCGGGAGGTGGTTTACCCCGGCGGCTATGACGATGGGGATCGTGTTTGGGCTGACCGTGAACGTCTGGGCGAACAGGGTCGGTACAAGGAGGCAAACCAGGAGCAGGCCACCGAGGTGGCGGAATAAACGGTTCATGGGAGGAAGCCCGGCAGGTGTCCGTCAGGGCGTGGCGCAGGATGGAATGGGAAAAGCCGATCTAATTGCCAGGCAAGCGCTATCCTCACAATATAATTGCGTGGATTTATCGCGTAATAAAGGGCTTTTGTCACCGTCTGGCAATTGGGGGCCGGGCAGGACTCATGGACGCCTTTGTGATCTGGAAAAAGGCAATCGAATAGGCGGGCCCGCATCCAGCGCCCTGCGGGATCATGCCCCGCCCTGGTCAACAAGCTGCGCCTGCACTGCGCGTGAGGCATTCAATCCCACTGCACAGAAGGCGTCATGGATGGCCATCGGCAGGCACAGATGGCTCAACTGGGGCAAGGCTTTGTTTGCCCCTGCTCCGAACGCAAAATCGCCCGGGAAACCTTTCCCGGGCGACCCCATTGGACCGAACAATTCGAACTGTCCGCCGGCTCAGGGCTGCTTCGGCTTGGCGCCCTGCCAGCCTTGGCGGAATTGCACCATGAGGCGCTCAACGAGCTCCTTGTTGGCCGGATCGCTGGCGATGCTGGTGTTTTCCTGCGGGTCGGACAGGTGATCGTAGAGCTCAATGGCATCCACCTTCTGATGGTCGTCACGATTGACCCAGACCGTGAAACGGTAGCGGTCGGTGCGCATGGAATAGCCCATCAGGTCGCCACCCTGGGACTTGGACGGCTTGCGGGGATACTGGCTGAAGGCGGCGGTCTTCCAGGGACGATTGGGATCGTCGAGCAGGGGCTTGGCGCTCACGCCTTCCAGGTGGGCGGGCAAGGGAAGGCCGGCCAGCTCCGACAGGGTGGGATAGATGTCCACAAACTCGACCAGTGCGTTGGTGTGTGCCCCGGCGTTCCTCATGCCTGGGACGGAGAGGAGCAGTGGGGCGTTGGTGTCGTTCTCACAGGTGCTGTGTTTGCACCAGGCATCATGTTCGCCGAGTTTCCAGCCGTGGTCGCCCCAGAGGACGATGATCGTGTTTTGGCGGAGGCCGAGGCGGTCGAGCTCATCAAGCACCTTGCCCACCTGCGCATCCATGTAGCTGATCGAGGCGTAATAGCCGTGCTTGAGCTGGCGGGCGAGGTCGTCAGGGATCGAGCCCTCCGGGATGCCGTGGTAGTTGCGCAATTCGCCGCCGGGCAGGATCGAGTAGTCGGGAGCGTTTTTCGGGCGGAACTTGTTGGGGGCGAGCTGGATTTTTCCGGGCTCGTAGAGGTCCCAGTATTTCTTGGGGGAGACAAAGGGCAGATGCGGCTTGATAAAGCCGACCGCGAGGAAGAAGGGCTGCTTTTGCTGACCGAGTTGGCGCAGGGTCTCGACTGCGAGTGCCGCCACCTTGCCATCCTGGAACGTGTCGTCGGGAACATCGGCAGCCTCGAAGGCAGGGCCGCGGGAGTTGGGGCGGGAGCTGGGTGAGCCGTCGGCCTTTTGCACCGCCTTCTTCTTCTTTTTTTGCGCGGGATGATCATCGGGCTCCCCTTCATACTGGCGCTGATTCAGGGCGACGTTTTCTGCGAGCGCATACGGCACGGCCTTGGGTGTGTGCCACGGCACCGACCAGGTCGGTTCATCGTTGAGGCTTCCGTGGTAGATCTTGCCCATGCCTTGGACATGATACCCCTGGCTCTTGAAGTGCTGTCCTATCGTGATGACGTTGGGCAGCGCTTTCCGGAAGGGCGTCACCAGATCCCACACCTGGGTGGTGTCGGGGCGTGTGCCCGTCATGATGCTTGATCGCGACGGGGAACACACCGCCTGCTGGCAGTAGGCCCTGTTGAAGGTGAGGCCCGACTTGGCAATCTTGTCCAGGTTGGGGCTCTTGATGTGCGAGGCGCCGTAGGCACCGAATTCAGGACGCAGGTCATCGACCGCGATGAAGAGGATGTTCGGACGGTCTGCACCGCAGGCCAGGCTGGCCGCCACGAGCAGAGTCAGGGAACTGAGTAGGAGTTTCATGGGAAGGGGTTATTCGGAGTCTGTCTGCTTCTTGCCTTTTTTGTTTGCGTGACGCCCGGTGCCGTCGCCGTCGTCCAAGTGCCCGCCTGCGGGGTTCAGGGTGTCCAGGGCCAACTGGAGTCGCTTGCGCGCCGCGATGGCCTTTGTGTCCTTGGTGTCGGCAGGCACGGGTTTCTCGGAGAAGGGCGCATCGCTCATGTCAAAGAGCTCGCCCGCCTGAGTCAGTTTCCATGAGGCATCCCTGACGTACCAGTTTCGGGCGAGCTGGAGGAAGACCGTTTCGCGGGGCTGGCCCTTGGCGCCGCGGACCTGGGCGGCAAAGCTGCGTCCGTCGACGACCTTGTTCCTTGGCAAGGACACGCCCGCCAGTTCGGCAAAGGTCGCGAAAAAGTCAGTGGAGTCGATGAGGTCGGAGGAGGTCTTTCCCGCAGGAGTGGTGCCGGGCCAGTTGATGATCAGCGGCTCCAGGCTGCCACCCTCCAGCATGGAGCCCTTTGCGCCCGCGAGGCGGCGTCCACCGATCGTGGCGCGATCGGCGCGCCCGTTGGCAGTGCCGTTGTCCCCGAAGAAAACCAGCAGGGTGTTTTCGCGCAGCTTCAGCCGCTCGAGCTCGGCGACCAGCCTTCCGACGAGCTTGTCCATGTAGGCGACATTGTCGCCGTAGTGGTCCTTGCTGTCCGGCGCACTGTCGGGCGTGGGCAGGATTTCCGTGTGCACGTGGGACAGCGAGTAGTAGAGGTAAAAGGGCCGGTCGCGATGCCGCGTGATGAAATCGGTGGCGAACTGGTGCATCAGGTCCGGCAGGTATTGCTTGTCCAGGAGGGGGACCTCCTTGCCATTGACGAGGTAGGTCCGGGCCTTCGCCTGGGTGTTCCAATAGGCGCCGCTCCCCTTGAACTTCAGGTATTCGTCGAAGCCGAACTCCGCCGGCCCGAGAGGCAGCTGCCCCCACTTTCCGATCGCGGCGCTGGCATAGCCCGCCTCCTTGAGCAGGCTGGGCATCATGGTCTCCTCAGAGGGTTTCATCAGGCCCGTGCGGTCCTGGTTGGTGGCGCCGGTGCGGAACAGATAGCGTCCCGTCAGGATCGTCGCCCGGGAGGGGCCGCAGAGCGAGGGGGTGTAGGCATTCGTGAAACGCAGGCCGCCCGCCGCGAGCCGGTCGATATTGGGCGTCTTGTAGTTGTCGGCTCCATACGCGCTCACCTCACCAATCCCGTAGTCGTCAGCCAGGATGAAGATGATGTTCGGGGGGCGCGTGGCTGTGCGTGCTGGCGCGGGTGTGCTTGCCGCAAGGGCCAGCGCAGCAGTGAGCCCGAGCAGGGCGAGCGAGAGGAGGAGTTGTCTCATGTTGTGTGCGTCCGTGGGACGGGGCTTCTTAGAATTTCATCGAGAGGGTCAGGTCGTACTGTGCCGGCATGACATAGGAGTAGCGGTAAACATTCGTGCCGTTCGCCATCGTGGTGAAGCTGGTCTTCCGGATTCCGTCATTCGCCAGGTCGGTGAGGTTCTTGACGCCCAGGCGCACGCGAACCAGCTTCCCCCAGAGTTTCTGCTCACGCATGATGTAGGCATCGACCAGATGGCTGGCTCCGCCCGACAGCGTCTCCCCGTTGTTGCGGCCGAAAATGTAATTGTCCCTGTAGACACCGTCGACGCCGACCCGCACGCCCGTCAAGGGCGCCCACAGTTCCTTGGGAAAGGCGTAGTCCACGATCCAACTTCCGGACCAGGCTGAGGCGCGGGAGCCCACCGAGGTGCCCACCACATACAGGGAATCGAGGAGGTTCTTCGCGTCGGCTAGGAGGGCGGGGCTCTCTGCCAGGGCGGTGTTGCCACCGGGCGCGAGCGCTGTGGTCGTGCGTGCCACCGCCGCATCGTAATAGGCGCGGAAGGAGGTCAGGTTCGGTGAGCCCTTGACGTCCGCATAGGCGAGTGTGAGGCGCACCTGAAGACCCGTGAGCGGGCGCAACAGCAGGGTGAGATCCGCGCCCTTGGAACGCTCATTGCCGGTGTAGTTGCGGGAGGCGCTGGCAGTGCCGGGTTCGCGGTACTTGTAGGCGGGATCGCCCGGCAGGATATTGTTCGGGTTCATCAGATCCTCCGTCTGGGAGTCGGAGAACGACAGGATATTGTTCCAGCTCAGCACGACATTCTGGCGCTGGATCTCGAAGAGGCCGAAGTTGACGCTTGCGCGGCTGTTGGGAAGGTCCCCCTTGATGCCGATTTCCTTCGTCACGCCATCGATGGGACCGATGGTCTCACGATCAAACGTGCGCGCATCCTGGAAACGGAAGGACTCAGAATAGATGCCGTAAACATTGAAGTGCTTGTTCAAGGCAAAGGTGAGGCCGCCGGTGAGACTGGTGTTGGCCAGATGCAGGGCCATGTTCTCGACGTATTCCCCGGGAAGGGCGCTGCCTTTTCTTGGGGGGGCGATGTCCTCGTTGAACCGCCCCTCCTTGCGGGAGGCGACGTAATAGAAGTTGCGTCCAAAGTCGCGGCGCGCACCGATGAGGGATTGCAGGCGACCGTTGAAGTAGCGACCACTGAGGGAGACCGAGCCGGCAAAGGCCTGCCTCCATTCGGTTCCGTCAGCTGCCGAGGTGCCCGAGGCAAAATACTTCAGGGGCACCACATGGACGATGTCGGTGACGGGCAGGTTCTTTCCCTGCATGCGGTCGAAGAGTGCACGGGAATAGAAGGCGGGATCGTCCAGGTAGAGTCGGAGTCGGGCGCGGTCCGCAGAGGCATTGATCGCGGTTGCAGTTCCATTCTCAACGTTCTTCACGTTCATATATTGCCAGCGCAGGTTGAGCTGCTGGTCCTCGCGGTATTCACCGCTGAGCACGAGTGTCTGCTCCATCCATTTCACCTTGTCGAATTTGTAGACTGCGGAACCGCGAAAGGCGATGACGTCGTTGGCGAAGTGCTTCAGGTCCAGGTTGGAGTCGATGTAGGGGCGCCCATTGACATCGAGACTGATGGTCTGATCAAAGGCGTTGTCGTTTCTTTC
>JAHFTI010000245.1 GCA_023265535.1 Opitutaceae bacterium | reverse complement strand
TTTCCTGAGCCCACAACATGAGCCTGACCCCCACTCTTCTCGCCGAGTCGATCGATTCCACCAACCTGCGCCTGGATGCCAGGGAAGCCGACATCGTCCAACTCTGCGAGGAGGCCATGCGCGAGCGCTTCGCCTGCGTCATGATCTACCCGGCCAGCATCCCGCTCGCCGTCCAGGTGCTCGGGGGCAGCGGCATCAAGATCGGCACCGTGGTGGGCTTTCCCAGCGGACGCTTCTCCACGGAGGGCAAGCAGGCCGAGATCGAGCAGGCCGCACGCGCCGGGGCGCACGAGGTGGACATCGTCATGAACTACGGCGCCCTGCGCGACGGACACGACGCCCTCGTCCTGCGCGAACTCTGCCACCTGACAAGGACCGCCCACGGCTTCGGCTGCCTGATCAAGGTCATCACCGAGAACTGCTACCTCAGCGAGGCGCAGGTGCTGCGCTCCCTCGAGCTCTGCGAGGAGGCGGGCGTCGACTTCATCAAGACCTCGACGGGCTTCGGAAGCTCGGGCGCAAAGGTCGAGCACATCCGCCTCTGGGCCAAGAACCGCCGCGGCCCGATCCGCCTCAAGGCGGCCGGCGGCATCAAGACCCTCTCCGACGCGCGCACGCTCATCGAGGCCGGGGCCTCCCGACTGGGCACCTCCAACGCCGTCGCCCTGCTCGCCGAACTGCGCGGCCAGACCCCTGCCGCCAACACCGGCGCCTACTGACACGCAGCCATGGGCCAGCCCTCCCTCTCTCACCACGCAGGCCGTGTCCGCGGAGGCCGCAAGGCACTCGGCACGCTTGCAGGTCTCTCCCTGCTCCTGCTCGCCGCCTGCAGCAATCCGCAGGATCGCGCCCCGCTCATCACGGCGCCCGGCCGCACGGTGAAACTGCCCGCCGGCCCCCTCACCGAGGCCAGCGGACTCGCCCCCTCCCTGCTCAGGCCCGACGCGCTCTGGCTGAACAACGACAGCGGCGACGCCCCCCTCCTCTACCAGGTCTCCATGGACGGCCGCGAACTGGGCCGCCTCCGCATCGAGGGGGCCACCGCCACCGATTGGGAGGACTGCGCCTCCTTCACCTACAAGGGGCAGCCCTGGCTGCTCGCCGCGGACACCGGTGACAACGACCAGCAACGCGACATCCTCACCCTGTGGATCGCGCCCGAACCCGAGCCGTCCAAGCTCAGCCCGGGCAAGCCGCTGAAGGTGGGCCTGGCCTGGTCTGTCCGGGTGCGCTTCCCCGACGGCCCCGAGGACTGCGAATCGGTCGGCGTGGACGCAACGGAGGAACGCATTTACCTGGTCACCAAACGCAGCCATCCCCCGGTGGTGTACTGCGTGCCGCTGAAGCCCGCGGGGGACGGAGTCGTCGTCGCGCAACGCGTCACGGCACTCGAGTGGATGAAGCCCTCCTCCGGACTGGGATCCACCCTGCCCACCCCGCGCGGCCGCTACGCCAACCAGCCGACGGGGATCTCCTTTTCCCCTGACGGCCGCCTGGCGGTGATCCTCACCTACGTGGACACCTGGCTCTACACGCGCGCCCCGGGGCAGTCCTGGGCCGAGCTTTTCTCGAAGCCCGGCGTGCTCATGCCCGACCACGGGCTGCAGCAGGCCGAGGCCGCGTGTCTCAGCGCGGACGCCCACTCGGTCTTCATCACCAGCGAGGGCGCGGAGCCTCCGCTGCTGCGCTACAGGCTGACGCCGCGCCCGTAGGCCGCAGCTGCGGCCGGCGCGCCGGGCAGGAAACACGCGGGGGCGATGCCCCGCGCGGCGCGCAAGCGACCGGGGACGACGGGGGCCCGCGACGCTCAGGGAACGACCATGACGCCGGCCCGAAACTGTGAGGGGAGCTTGCGGCGGTAGTCGATGATCGTCTCCCCCCAGCCGTTGAAGTACTGGAGGAACCAGTATCCATTTACCCCATACACGCCGATGCGCTCGAACATGCGGTCGGTGATGTGCAGCGGCATGACGGCGTCCACCTGGATGCTGCCGTAGTTGGCGCGGGTGCCCTTGCGAAGGTTCGTCGAGAGCTTCCAGTCCTTGTAGTGGAAGGCCACGCCGAGGTCGACGTAACCCCGGTATTCGGCGATGTCGGAGTTCTCCGACTTCTCGAGGTAGCCGTAGGCCTTCGGCGAGACGATGAGGCGCATGTCCTCGTTGATGCGCCAGAGGAGACGGGGGCGGACGAAGGCGATGTTGATGCTGCGCGAGTCGAGGCCGCCCTTGCCGTTGGACTCATGCTCGAAGCCACCCTGAAGACCGAACACGAGGGGAACTCCCTCGGGCGACCAGAGCTTCTCCTTCAGGAAAAAGAGCGAGGGCCTGTAGGCCGAGTCGCGGAAGGGCTTGGAGTCCCCCCGCAGGTCCCAGACGGAAGTCTGGGTGAACCCCATGTACAGGGGACGCATGTCAAAGGGATTGTACTTCAGGCTGAACTGGAACTTGGCGTTGAGGCCGCCGCCTGCGCCTAGGCCGAAGTACACGGGCTCGTAGGCGGACACGCCCGGAAGGACCCGCGTGGCGCGCCGCAGGGCCGCCTGGCGCTCGCCCTCGGTGTGGTCGACGGCGGGTCTGGCGGAATCGCCCCGCACGCCGGAGCCGGGGGAGGCCGCGGGAGTGGCGGGAGGGAGGGCGGTGGCCGGAGAGGTGGAGGCGGAGGCCGCCGCCCTGGCGGCGGAGGCGCGGGCGATCGCCGCCTGCCTGCTGGACTGCACGGAAAACATCACAGGCATGTCCGAGAACGACGGCACCTCGAGCACCACCGGGCCGATGCATCCCACCGGGATGCGCAGGATGTAGCGCACGCGCAGGTAGGCGCCGGGGGCGACCTCGCAGCTGAAGCCGCGCGTGGGTGTCTCACCCGGGGCATCCTTGGAGCGGGGGTCGTCACAGGTGAGGGTGACCTCCTCGGAGCGGTCGGAGCCGCCGTGCAGCACACCCGCCACCCGCGGCCCGAAGTCGAGGCGGAGAGGCTGGTCACCCTCGTTGGTGGCGACCAGCTGTATCGAAACTTCGGATACAGGGGCGACCGAGATCTGGTCCGTGAGCAGGCGCTGCTCGGCGAGGAGCGCGTGCGCGGAAAGGGAGGCCAGGGCGATGGCCGCTAGGCGGAAAGGCGAGTTCATCCGCTGGCAGACTGGGGCTGCGGGACGGACTGCGCCAGCATGAAGCGGGGCGCGAATGGCGCGCAGGGGGCGAATGGAGCGAGGCGACGGGGTGTCCACTGCGCGGGCGCGCCGGGAACAGTGCTTCGGGCAGGGCTGCGCGGCGGCGGAAGGGGCGCCGGCCGCGATGCGGACAGGCTCAGGGCTTCACGAGCCCGTAGTGGATGCAGTAGCGCGTGAGGCTGGCGACATCGCGCACGCCGGTCTTGTCCATGATGTTCGCGCGGTGCTTTTCCACCGTGCGCACGCTCAGGCCCAGCTTGTCGGCAATCTCCTTGGAGGCGTTGCCCTCGGCGACCATCTTGGCCACCTCGATCTCGCGAGGGGAAAGCGGGTCGGCACCTGGGACCACGGGAAGGTTCGGGGTCGGGCCGTGCTCGGGTTGTTGAAGGGGCTCGGGCGCGGCGCCCTTGGCTGCAAAATAGATTCCGCCGCCGGCGACTTCCTTGATGGCCTCGAGGAGGGTCGGCAGGGGCTTGGTCTTGTCCACGTAGCCCTGGACGCCGAGGGCGGCGATCTGGGCGGGAAGGGTGGCGTCGGACCGGCTCGTGAGGACGAGGATGCGGATCGCGGGCTGCTTTTCACGCAGGGTCTTGATCACGTCGAACCCATGCATGCCGGGCAGGCTGAGGTCGCAGATCAGGAGCGAGGGGGGCTTGGCGAGGCAATGGTCCAGGCCGGTTTTGCCATCGCCGAACTCGGCGGCGACTTTCATGCCGTTGGCTCCCTGCTAGATGGCGAAGCGCAGCATGTGACGGACGACGGTCTCGTCTTCGATGAGTACGATGGTCTTGGCGGGCATGATAGGGTATGGGCTGGTTCCCCTAGGGTTTACGAAACGCAGATTCCCCGTGGGCGCAAGCACGGCTTTTGGCAAAAGGGGGTATTGGCTGACTAAAGATCAAAAAAATTCACGGGTGGCGACGTGGAAGCAAAAAAAAGGAGCAGCCGCATGGGACTGCTCCTTGAAAGGGATTGGATTGAGGGGCGCTCAGTTGAAGCGACGGTCACCGCGCTCGCCGCGGTCACCACGCTCGCCGCGGTCGCCGCGGAAGCCGCCACCACCGCCGCCGCCGAAGCCGCGACGCTCACCGCCACCACCGCCGCCGCCGAAGCCACGACGCTCGCCACCGCCGAAGCTGCGGCGCTCGCCACCACCGAAGCCACCGCCAGCGGGGCGGTCTTCCTTCGGACGGGCTTCATTCACGGTCAGCTGACGGCCACCGAGCTCGACACCGTTGGACTTTTCAGCGGCATTCTTGGCCTCCTCGGCCGTGCCCATGGTCACGAACGCGAAACCGCGCGGGCGACCGGACATGCGGTCGAGGGCGATGTACACGTCGGCCACGGCGCCATATTGCTCAAAATGAGCGCGAAGCTCTTCAGCGGTGGTCTTGAAAGACAGATTGCCGACGTAGAGTTTGGGACTTTGCATTTGATGATATCGTAGAATCTCCGTCACCTGCCAGTCTGTTCCCGACTATCGGGTTTCGACATCATCACTGGGCCCCGCGGCTCACCTGACGACTCACCAGAAGCTGTCTGCTAAGGAAATATCCAACGAACAGCGGGGAGGGAGTCACAGCGCCTTGAGGTCTGCAAGTGAAAATGCAGGACACTGGCCTGTAGAAAACCGACTAATGCGCGCGTCCGCCCCCCTGCCTCGCAAGGTTTTGACTCGTCTGCGGCTGCTCCCGCGCCCACACTGCACGCCATGCTCTTCCTTGCCCTCACCACGATGGAAAAGATCAAGCAGGTGCCGACCAGTTTCTGGTGGATCACCGCAGCGGTGGTCGGCGGCCTGATCGGCTCGGTGATCCTTTTCAGGTACCTCCGCCAGATGAACAAGATCGTCCTGGTCATCATTCTGGCCATGGGTTTCTCGATCGTGGGCTTCAGCTGGATCTACGAGCGCAACGAGCCCGCCTTCCTGACCCCGACGATCGACGTGCTGGCACAGTTCTTCCCGTCGAAGGGCGCCTATGGCGAGAAGCAGAAGAAGGACGTCACCGACTCCAAGTCGAAGCCTTCGCCCAAGAAACCCTGACCCGGGTTTGCACCGAATGCAGCGCCGCTAATCCCCGCGCAGCCTGAGAACGTTTGCGGACGGAAACCTTTCCCGTCGCCTTTATTAGCAGTCATTCCTGAATAGTCTTCCTTAGCTTATGCCCAAACCTCTCTCCGACATCGGCCTCATCGGCCTCGCCGTCATGGGCCAGAACCTTGCCCTCAACATCGCCGACCACGGCTTCCAAATCTCGGTTTACAACCGCACCACCGAGAAGACCGACAAGTTCGTTGCCGAGAACCCGAACACCCCGGGCGGCCTCGTCGGCTCCAAGAGCCTTGAGGAATTCGTGGGCTCGCTGAGCCTGCCCCGCAAGATCGTCATCCTGGTGCAGGCCGGCGCGCCCACCGATGCGGTCATCGACGGCCTGCTGCCGCTGCTCGCCCCGAACGACATCGTGATCGACGGTGGCAACGCCAAGTGGACGGACACGATCCGCCGTGAAAAGAATCTCCGTGAAAAAGGCTTCCGCTTCATCGGTTCCGGCGTGTCCGGCGGTGAGGAGGGCGCCCGTTTCGGCCCCTCGCTCATGCCCGGTGGCGACGAGAAGGCCTACAAGGAACTCAAGCCGATCTGGGACGCCATCGCCGCCAAGGTCGATGCGAAGACCGGCCGTCCGATCCCCGGCGCGAAGGCCGGCAAGCCCGTCAAGGGTGGCGTGCCCTGCGCGGCCTACATCGGCAGCGACGGCGCCGGCCACTACGTGAAGATGGTGCACAACGGCATCGAGTACGGCGACATGCAGATGATCTGCGAGGCCTACGAGCTGATGAGCAAGCTGCTCGGCATGAAGGCCGAGGAGATCGGCAAGGTCTTTGCCGAATGGAACAAGGGCGCGCTCGACAGCTTCCTCGTCGAGATCACCGCCGACATTCTCCAGCAGAAGGACCCGACGAACAAGCGCAAGGCGCTCGTCGACGTGATCCTCGACACCGCCGGCCAGAAGGGCACGGGCAAGTGGACCAGCGTGAACGCGCTCGACATGGGCGTGCCCGCCCCGACCGTGGCCGAGGCCGTGTTCGCCCGCTGCCTCTCCGCCGTGAAGGAGGAGCGCGTGGCCGCCTCCAAGATCCTCAAGGGTCCCGCCAAGAAGAAGCTCAAGATCTCCAAGAAGGCCCTCCTCGAGGCGATCCACGACGCGCTCTACTGCTCGAAGATCTGCTCGTACGCGCAGGGCTTCCAGCTGATGCGCGAGGCCCAGAAGGAGTACAAGTGGAAGCTCAACTTCGGCAAGATCGCCCAGATCTGGCGCGGCGGCTGCATCATCCGTGCGGCCTTCCTGCAGAAGATCACCGAGGCCTACGGCCGCAAGCCCGAGCTCGCGAACCTGCTCCTCGACCCGTACTTCAACAAGACGAT
>JAHFTI010000244.1 GCA_023265535.1 Opitutaceae bacterium | reverse complement strand
GAAGCTGACCCTCGTGACGGCGGACAATGTCAAGGTGGCCCCGCACCTGCGCCTGCTCTATTCCCACCTGCACGAGAACCATTTCATCGAGGCCCTCTACGGCTACCGCAACGAGTGCCTGGGGATCTTCTCGAACGAGGTGCTCACGCGCATCCAGCGCAGGGATCCGAGCTGGGAGAACATGGTGCCCGAGAGGACCGCGCAGACCATCAAGCGGCTGCGCCTCTTCGGCTGGAGCGCGACCTGAGAATCCCTGCTGAAAAAGTTGGTTTTGCCCGCGTTTTCGTCCACTACTCGGGCATGCGATTTTTCAAGTACCACGCCCTGGGCAACGACTATATCGTGCTCAATCCCGCCGACTTCCCCGGCTGGAAAGAGCCTTCGCTCGAGCAGATCCGCGTGATCTGCCATCGCAACTACGGGGTGGGCTCCGACGGCATCCTCTGGGGCCCCCTCCCCCACGCAACGGTGCCGGCGGGAGCGCTGCGCATCTTCAACCCGGACGGTTCCGAGGCCGAGAAGTCGGGCAATGGCGTGCGCATCTTCTGCCGTTACCTCTGGGACCAGGGCCTGGTGAAGGGGGACCTCTTCAAGGTGGCGACGCTGGGTGGCATCGTGGAGACCACGGTCCAGGAAAATGGGCGCATGCTGAGCGTGGACATGGGCCGCGTCTCCTTCGATAGCGAAAAGATCCCGGTGAGCGGCGCCACCCGCGAGGTGCTGCGCGAGACGCTCACCGTGCAGGGGCGCGACTTTGTGTTCAGCGCCGCCACGATCGGCAATCCCCACTGTGTGATCCCGGTGGAGGAGACCAGCCCCGCCCTCGCCCACAAGTACGGCCACGACATCGAGACCCACACCCTCTTTCCGAGGAAGACCAACGTGCAGTTCATGCAGGTGCTCGACCGGGCCAACATCCGCATCGAGATCTGGGAGCGCGGGGCGGGCTACACGCTGGCCTCGGGCAGCAGCTCAAGCGCCTCGGCCGCGGTGGCGCACCGCCTGGGCCTCGTGGATCGCGAGCTCACCGTGCACATGCCCGGCGGGCAGATCCGCATCGTCATCGGCGAGGACTACGCCATCCGCATGAGCGGCGCAGTCACGCGCGTGGCCGAGGGAACAATGCACCCCGAACTCTTCAGCACCCGCGCATGAACGAGGCGGCGCGGCAGGCCAGCCCGGGACGGGAGGCGGCGCGGCTCGGCGTGCCGTCGGGGACGGCCGTGATGCTGCTCCTGCTGGTGGCGGGCGCGGTCAGCGCCGCCCTCTGGCAGCATTGGGCGGGCAACCCCGACCTTTCGCACGGCATGCTCATGCCGCTCGTATTCGTGTACCTGATACACGAGGCGCGCTCACGGGGCACCCAGCGCTTCACGGCGGCCTCTCCGGCGCGCCACGCCGCCGGGGCGCTGCTTGGCGTGGCGGGCCTGCTCCTCGGGCTGGCGGGCGGGCTTTATGCGGCCGCGCTGGGCTGGGGTCACCCCCTGGCGGCGGCCTTTGTCGGCACCGGCCTGAGCGCACTGCTGTGCGTGGGCCTGCTGAGCCTCTCGGACACGCGCCTGCGCCTGGTGCCGCTCAACTGGCAGTCGCTTTGCGCCGCCGGCCTGTGGAGCCTTACCGTGCCCTTGCCCCCGGGCGCCTACAGCCGCCTCTCGGGCAACCTGCAGCAAGGGGTGTCCCAGGCCGTGCTGCTCGCCCTCAACCTCCTCGGAATCCCGGCGACGCGCCAGGGCAACATCATCGAACTCGCACACAGCCGTGTCGGCGTGGAGGAGGCCTGCAGCGGGGTGCGCAGCCTCATCGCCTGCATCTTCGTGGCGCTGCTCATCTCCGCCCTCGTCCTGCGCAGCCCCTGGCGACGCGCCCTGCTCATCCTCGTAGCCCCGCTGCTCGCACTGGCGATGAACCTCCTCCGTTCCCTGGTGCTCACCCTCGCGGCCAACGCCGGGATCGACATCAACGGCACCTGGCACGACCTCACCGGCTTTGGCATCCTGGCTGTCACCGGACTGCTGCTGTTCGGGCTGGCCCAGCTCCTGGGACGCAGGGAACGCAACGGCGCCGCGGCGCGCACAGGCGGGCAGGAGCACCCGGTCCACGCGTCACCTGACGCGGCAGACCGGACCGTTACAGGGCAACTCGCCGACGCCCCCATCCCTACTCCAGCTCTCGGGAACGCCGCCGACCAGCCCCCGCTGGCCCGTCACTGCCCTTGGCTGCTGCTGGGTCATGCCTCCGGGGCAGTCCTGCTTGCCCTCCTGTTGCTTTCCCTCCAGGTCTTCCCGCGCCAACCGCGCCTGGCAGGTCCCCCCGACCTGGAGGCAGCCATTCCCCGCACGCTGAGCGGGTGGGAGCAGCAGAGTCCGGCCGATCTTCAGCGTTTCGCGAAGGTGCTTGGAACCAATCGCTTGGTGGAACGCAGTTACCAGCAGGGCACGGGCAGCCAGCGCGTCCAGGTGACGGTTTATGCGGCCGCCTGGGCTGCCGGGGAGGCCACGCCCGCCCAGGTCTCCCTGCACACACCCGAGGTCTGCTGGCCGGGTGCAGGCTGGACCCAGCTTCCCGGCACACCTGCCACCACCCCAGCCCTCCCCGCCGGCGCCCATGCACTCGGCTTTCGCAGCCCCTCGGGCGCCACGCACCAGGTGGTGTATTGGCTGCTCTACGACGGCGATCCAGTGGGACACCTCGACCCCTACTCCCCGCCGGACCTGCTGCGTCTGGCCCTGCGCTACGGACACCGCGCACCGGCCCCGCAGGTCTTCGTGCGTATCTCGGGCAACCGCCCCCATGCGGAATTGCTCCGCCTTCCACCAGTGCGCGCCAGCCTGCGTGCCCTTGGAATCTCCGACTTGTAGAGCAGGCCCGAAACGCTTAAGCAGTACCCCACTCCCCATGCCTCTCGCCCTCACCACACGGGAAAAACGCAGCCTCTGCCTGCTCGCAGCCCTGCTAATCCTGGGGCTCGCAGGGTATTACCTCCTCTGAAAACCATGAGTCAGGACGATCTCACAGTCTTTCACGAAAAGATGCGCGCACAGAATCTTGGCGGCTCGCGCCGCCTGGTCCTGCCAGGCCTGCTAATAATCTCCATAAGCGTCGCTGGATGGTTCGCAGTTCGTTGGTGGACCGCACGTTTGGAGTTGAATGCAGCCCGCTCTGAGCTTCAGGCCAACAAGCTGGAAATAAAAGACTTAAAACAAAACCTGGAAGCCCAGCGCCTGATCAACAAGCGCCAGGCGGAGATGCTGAAGGCAGCCACGGAGTCTCCCAAGGCGCCTTAGGGGCAGATCAGCCCTGACGACGCCCATTAGCGGGCCTGTCCCGGTACAATACGGGACGCGCCCGTCTTGCAGAGGCTTTGCGGCCCAAAACTTGGAACTTGTCAGGACCAAGGGCTGCGGGGAATGTCGGACCTTTATGGTCATCAAACCCAGAATTCGTGGATTCGTCTGCATCACCGCGCATCCCGCCGGTTGTGCGGCGCACGTGCAGGAACAGATCGATTTGGTGAAGAGCCGCGGGCCCATCAAGAACGGCCCCAAGAACGTCCTCGTGATCGGTTCCTCGACCGGTTTCGGACTTTCCTCGCGCATCACAGCCGCCTTCGGTTCGGGTGCCAACACCCTGGGCATCTTCTTTGAGCGCCCGAGCGAGGAGGACCGCCCCGCCACGGCCGGTTGGTACAACACCAACGCCTTCACCGCCGCCGCCCGCAAGGCCGGCCTCTTCGCCGCCAACATCAATGGCGACGCCTTCTCCGACGAGGTGAAGCGCCAGGCCATCGAGGTCATCAAGCGCGACATGGGCCAGGTCGACCTGGTGGTTTACTCCCTCGCCTCCCCGCGCCGCACCCATCCGCGCACCGGCACGGTCCACAAGTCCTGCCTCAAACCCATCGGCACGACCTACACCAACAAGACCGTCGACACCGACACCGGCCGCGTCTCCGACATCACCATCGAGGGAGCCAGCGAGACCGAGGTGGCCGACACGATCGCCGTCATGGGCGGCGAGGACTGGGAGATGTGGATGCAGCTCCTCGAGGAGAACAACCTGATCGCCCCCGGCGCCAGCTCCGTGGCTTATTCCTACATCGGACCCGAGCTCACCTGGCCGGTCTACAAGAACGGCACCATCGGCATGGCCAAGATCGACCTCGAACGCGCCGCCAAGCGCATCGATGCCATGCTGAAGACCCACGGCTACGGCCGCGCCTTCATCTCGGTGAACAAGGCCCTGGTCACGCAGGCAAGCTCCGCGATTCCCGTGGTTCCGCTCTACATTTCCATCATCTACAAGCTGATGAAGGCCAAGGGGACCCATGAAGGCTGCATCGAGCAGATCCAGCGCCTTTTCGCCACGCAGATGTACAACGGCTCGGCCCTCGACTTCGACGACCAGGGGCGCGTCCGCATCGACGATTGGGAGATGCGCGAGGAGATCCAATCGCAGGTGGCCCCCATCTGGTCGCAGATCACCACCGAGAACCTGGCCGAGCTGACCGACATCGCCGGCTACCAGAAGGAATTCCTCAAGCTCTTCGGCTTCGGTATCGCCGGCATCGACTACGATGCCGACATCGATCCGCACCAGGAGTTGCTCTGAGCCAAGGCTTCGCTAGGAAGGCCGGGGAGAAATTCTCCCCGGCCTTTTTTATCCCCATGCGCATCGTCCTCCAACGCGTCTCCAGTGCCAGCGTCCGCATCGACGGCCAAGTCCGCGGGGAAATTGCCCACGGCCTCCTGCTGCTCCTGGGGGTGGCACCGTCCGACACGCGCGCCGATGCCGAGTGGCTGGCGTCCAAGGTCGCCCGTCTGCGCATCTTTGGCGATGGGGAAGGGCTGATGAACCGATCAGTGAGCGATGTGGGAGGCGGCGTCCTGGTGGTGAGCCAGTTCACCCTGTTCGCAAGTACCCGCAAGGGCACTCGCCCCTCCTTCAACGACGCCGCCACGCCAGCAGTCGCCATCCCCCTCTATGAGTATTTCCTGCTCTGCATGGAGAAGGAATTGGGCGGGCGTCCCGTTGCCCGCGGGGAATTCGGTGCCATGATGGATGTGACCCTGGTGAACGACGGGCCTGTCACGCTAATCATTGACAGCCCGAAGACTGGGCAATCGGACTAAGGCGGTCTCACCTGCTCCGTGGAGCCGGGCCCTGGCAAGCCTGGCAAGGGCCTGAAGGGGGGATTCCCGCGGCGGCGACACGTGATACTCCACGCAGGGCGTTGTTAAGTGGATGAGGGGACGTCCGATCATGCAGGTATCCACCTTAGCCCGCCCCTCCCTTCCCCCCCCTCACTCATCCCCCCTCCGCCCCATGGCCAACGTCCTGCTCATTGATGAAAGTGAAGTCGCCCACCGAGCGATGAAAGGTGTCCTGGCCAAGGGAGGCCATCGTCTGGTGGTGGTGACCAAGGCGGAGGACGCCTGGAAAAAGCTGCGTGAGCTGGTGAAGATCGACCTCGTCTTCAGCGAAGTGAAGCTCTCGGACCAGAATGGCCTGAGCTTCACCCAACGGCTGCGCCTCGACCCCTTCCTGAAGAACATCCCCGTGGTCTTCTACACGAGCGTCAACGACCATACCATTGTGCAGAAGGCGCTGACCCTGCACATCCAGAACTACCTCGTGAAGCCCTACCACGACACAAACATCTACGCCGAGGTGGCCAAGGCCATCGCCAACCCCTGGCGCAACCTGTTTTTCGAGGAGGAACGCAGCTTCTGCGCCCAGATGGGCTTCTGCCCAGCGACCCTCAAGCACATGCGCGAGAAAGTCATCGAGGAAGTGGAAAAACTGCAGCTGATCCTTCCCTCGGCCTTGTCCGACACGCAGCAGCACGAGGTCAGCGTACAGATGGATGTCATCAAGGGTGATGCCGAGGCCTCGGGCATCTGGGGACTCGCCGAATACATGGCGCTGCTGATTGGAAGGGCGGAGGTCAACGCCTGGCAGGAAATCCGAGACAACGCCGACGAACTCGATTACGCCAAGCGCATCATCCATTACCAGATTCACCCGGAGATCCTGCCCCTGGGGTTCCTTTCGGATGACGAAAAAAAGGCCTTGGAGGAGGCCGCCGAAAAGGCTCGCTGGATGGACGCCGATGTCCTGCATCACGGGCAGGTCGTGCAAAGCCAGGGAGTGCTGGCCATGGTGAACCAGATCACCGACTGTCCGATCATTGACAGCGCCGCCGCCGGTTTCTGCATGTACGCGGATGGGCAGGCCTCACACCTCACCCACCTGGCAGACCTGGTGGCGAAGGATCCGGGCCTTGCCACACAAATGCTCATGTCGGTAAACCGCATTGAGCGCGAAGGAATGAACATGGTCGACGACCCGCGGGTGGCGATCAGCATGCTCGGTGAGCTGCGGCTCAATGCCATCTCGAAGACGCTCGTCACGATCGAGGAACGCCACTGGCATTCCCCTCCCTACAATTGGTCACAGTACTGGATGTTCCTCATGGGCGTGGCCCACGTTGCCCGCTTCGCCTGCGAGCAGATGGAATTCAAGGATGCCGAGCAGGTGGCCTTCACGGCGGGTCTCATCCATGACGTGGGCCGTCAGGTTCTCGCGCGCATCCATCCCTTCGCGCTGCCC
>JAHFTI010000243.1:4354-6612 GCA_023265535.1 Opitutaceae bacterium | reverse complement strand
CGGCAGCTCCTGCCCCTGGATACAGCCCTCACGCATGCAGCCGATGAGCCGTGTCAGCTATACAAGCAGGGACGGCCTCCCGATCGAGGGCTACCTCACCCTGCCGGCCGGCACTTCCGCGGCGCAGCCTGCGCCCCTTGTGGTGCTGCCCCACGATTCACCTTGGAATCGCGATGCCTGGGGTTGGAATCCCGTGGTGCAGTTCCTTGCAAGCCGCGGCTACGCCGTTTTCCAACCCAATTTTCGTGGGTCTTACGGCTACAATTGGGGTGCCATGATTGAGGATCCGCAACTCTTCCGCAGGATTCATGAGGATGTCACCGACGGAGTGCGGCACCTCCTCCAGGGCGGCTTGATAGACGCCAGCCGCATCGCCATCATGGGTGAGACCTTCGGCGCATATCTGGCCCTCTGTGGAGTGGTTCAGGAACCAGGGCTTTATCGCTGCGCGGTCTCGCTGGGCGGCATATACGACTGGGAGCAGTTCATGAAGCGCCAGCGTTCGGAGGATGACACTGCGGAGTTTTACCAAAAGACGAGGAGGCTCCTGACTGCTCACAAACTCCGGAAGGACCTCAACGAACAGATCTCGCCCTTTCACGGAGTTGCCAGGATTGGTGTGCCGGTATTCGTGTCGCGCCAGGCCCTGCGCCAGACACCACTCAGCCAGGAGACGGAACGACTCGTTGCCGAGATGAAAAGGCACAAGGTCTCCTTTGAAAGAGAGCCCGAGGCCGACGACGACCCGAATTTCGGTGAAATCAACGCACAGATCAGTCTCTACACCGCCATCGAGGCCTTCCTGGCCCGCAACATGGCCCCTGCGAAGCCAAAAATGCCCTGAGGCCTGGCTTGAATGCCTGCCCTTTCACCCAGCCCCGCCACTCCCCTCCCAACCCTTTTCCACGATGCCCCTCCCCTTTCTCAGCAGCACCACCCGCCAGTCCTCCCTCCTGCTCTTGTGCCTTGCCGCGCTCGTACCTGCCCCGCTGCTGCAGGCCTCAATCAAGGACGACCTCGCGCGCAGCACCCCGGTGCCCGCCGACCAGCCCATCCCGCTCGTGGACTTCCTCCGCCCGGCCCGCCTGCGCAAACCCCTGCTGAACCCCTCCGGCACCCACTTCGCCGCGCTGTTCAACACTGCCGAAAACCGTGACGAACTCCTCATCGTCAACCTTTCAACGGGCAGGAAGAACCTGCAGGCCGGCGAAGGCGGCCCCAACCTCAAGCCCGACATCCAGAAGCTCGACTGGCTTAACGACACCCGCCTGCTGTACACGATGGGCCTGGGCAGTGAGATCCCCATGGGGCTGTATTCGTCTGAAATCGACAAGCCCGCCGCCCCCATCACCCTGGTCCGGGGCAGCCAGGTCGAGCTTCTGAGCCGTCCCTTGCCCGAACCCACCCATCCCCTGCTCTGGATCAAGCGCGACGCCTCCAAGGAAGGGGACGATGGCGGCGTGGTCCAGATCGATGCCACGCAGTCCGTCGCCGCACAGTCACGCAGGACCAGCCTTCAGGCGCCCGTGCTGACACGTTTTCCCCAGCCCCCCGAGGGGGAGGCCATCAAGTACCTCACACGGGGGGACGGGACGCTCGCCTTTGCCATCAACACCCTGACGGGCGCACCCTTCCTCTGGAAATGGACAGGCAAGGCCTGGGAAAAATGCAGCATCGACCTGGAACGGTACTACATCGTCGGTGCGGCGGACCATCCGGACGAGGTGTTCGCCAGCCCCCTGGGTGAACCCGGAACGGCAAGCAGCCTGGTGCGACTCAACACAGGCACCGGAGCAGCGAGCGAGGTCCTGGTCAGTGACAAGGACTACAGCCTCACCCAGGCAAGGCTCCTGCGGGCGGAAAACGACGGGCGCGTGCTCGGGATCAGCTATTACAGGGAAAAGCCCACCGCGGTCTGGTTCGAAGCGGAGGCCAAGGCCCGGCACTCCAGGCTGGCACAGCTCCTTCCCGGACTGCAGACCCAAGAGCTGTCCCGCTCCACCAAGGCCGCGTCCTCCGTCATTGCGGTGAGCTCCGATGTGCTGCCTGAGGAATACCACCTCTATGATCACGTGTCCGGAACACTCACCCCCCTCGGCAAATCACGCCCCTGGATCGTCCCCGAACGCATGCAACCCATGCATTGCCTCAACTTTGTGGCAAGTGACGGCCTGAGAATCGATACCCGGGTCACCCTCCCCAAGGGGGCCACACGCCAGAAGCCAAGCCCTCTCCTCGTCCTGCTGGACAACAAGCTC
>JAHFTI010000243.1:1082-4344 GCA_023265535.1 Opitutaceae bacterium | reverse complement strand
GCTACGCCGTGCTCCAGCTCAGCTATCGGGGAACACACCTGCCCGGTCGTGAGTTCAACACGGGCTCCCCCCTCGTCCTCCGCAGGCTTCAGGATGACATCAACGAAGGGGTGAAATTCCTCGTCCGCTCCGGCGTGGCGGACCCCTCCCGGATCGCGGTGCTTGGCGAGGGCACGGGGGCATACCTGGCCTTGGGTTGTGCCACGAGCGAGCCAGGACTCTACCGCTGTTCGGTGGCCCTTTCAGGCGCCTACAACTGGCATAAGATGCTGCGCCGGCTCAAGCGCTACGACTCCTCCTCGGAACTGTACAAACGGGCGGAGCGGGGGCTGGGCGATCCCGAGAAGTCCAGGCAGCAGCTGGAGGAAATCTCGCCGCTCAGCCAGCTCCCGAAACTTCAGGGCCCGGTGCTGGTGACCCACAGCGAGGGCCCAGGAAGCTCGGTCGAGGAAAGCAGGGACTTGGTGAAGGCCCTCCAAAAAGCCTCCAAACCGGTGGAAAAGCTGCTCTTGGAGGCCCCCCCCTCCAACAAGCTCCTGACCTTGGAAAACCAGATCGAAACCTACACCGCCATCGAGGCCTTCCTGGCCCGCAACATGGCCCCCCTGCCCCAGTCCGAAAAGCAGGGCAAATAAGTGTAGCCGGAACAGGTTTTCAGGTGCTGTCGGGAAGGAGGCCATCCGCAAGGGAAACCTGCCGCCCCCCCCATCCCCGGCATCGGAAACTGGCGTCTGGCAGCAGGCAGGAAAAGTGCGCCCCCGGGCCTTCCCCACGGACTGGACGCCCCCCGACGGGCCCTTTTTGCATGACGACGGCCGACTGCGTAATACAACCTAAAGACAGTCAGGGGGATTTCCGATTAGATAGGCTCCGGAGCCCGTTTCGTCACAGTACCCCAATCATGATGCAGTCCGCCCACCCCAAGGAGGCTGGTAGTCCCGTCGTTCACCGAATCGAAGGGCCCCTGACGATCTATACCGTCGCCGAGGAGCACAGGCGCCTGCTCGCCCTCTTCCCCTCGGGCGCCGCCCTGAGGCTCGAGCTCGAGGCGGTTACCGAATGTGACGGGGCCGGACTCCAACTGCTCTGCTCGCTCCAACGCTCAGCCGCCAAGGCGGGGCGCACGGTGAGCTGGGGCCTGCTCCCCGCCTGCGTGTTGCACAGCGCCCGCCTCGCAGGCCTTCCAGACGCCTTTTTCCGGGACTCCCCGGCAGCCGTGCCATGAAGCGCCTCATCATGACCGTCGACGACTCGGCCAGCATGCGCCAGGCGGTGGGGCAGACCCTCCGCAGGGGAGGCTATTCCGTCGTCGAGGCCCATGACGGAACCCTCGCACTGCAGTTGCTCGAGCAAACCTGCGTCCACCTGCTCATCACCGACCTGAACATGCCGGAGATGGGCGGCCTGGAACTGGTGCGCAAGGTGCGCGCACTGCCCCAATACCGCTTCCTGCCCATCCTCCTCCTTACCACGGAATCCCAACACAGCAAGAAGGAGGAGGCCAGGCTCGCCGGCGCCAGCGGCTGGATCGTGAAACCCTTCGCACCCGAACAGCTTCTCAAGGCGCTGCAGCGCCTCCTCCCCACCGACGAGCCATGAAAATCGGGGCGGAAACACAGGCCATCTACCAGCAGGAGGCAGCCGAGCAGCTGTCCCTGGTGGAGGAACTCATCCTCGAGCTGGAGCTCGCGCCCCAGGATCGTGAGAAGCTGAACCGCCTCTTCCGCGTCTTCCACACCATCAAGGGCTCCGGCTCCATGTTCGGGTTTGAGGCAATCGCCAGCTTCACCCACCACGTGGAGTCCATCCTCGATGCCCTGCGCGAGGGACGCGCCAGCTTCAGCAAGGAGCTGGCCAGCCTCACGCTCGCCTCAAAGGACTGCATCGCCGACATGCTGGAGGATCCGGCGCGCCAGCCACCCGAGGAAATGCTTCACAAGGTCAGAACGCTGGCCGAAAGCTTCGCACACACGCCCGCCTCCCCCCTCCCGGCAACCGCCCAGCCTCCCGCTGCCCCCACCGCGACGCCCCCATCCACTCCCGCCGCCTCCGCGGCCACGCCCGGCGGCACAGACGCCACCAGGAGCGCCGGCACGATCGCCGCCGCCGGGACGGCCGTCTCCGCTGACGCCTCGGCAAGGGAAAGCCTGCCCCCGGACCGGTCCTCGCCGCGGGGATTCGACATCCAGCTGCGCCTCAACACGGATGTCTTCTCGCGCGGACTGGAACCGCTGGGCCTGCTGCGGGAACTCGGCACCCTGGGCACCTGCGAGGCGAGCCTGCTCCTCGACATGATCCCGCCGCTGGAGCACCTCGAACCCGAGCGCTGCCACCTGGACTGGGACATCCGCCTCACCGGCTGCGACGACCTCAACGCGGTCAGGGATGTGTTCATCTTCATCGAGGACGACAGCCGCATCCGCATCCGCCCGCTTGGCGTCGGTCCGGCTGCGGGCGCTGATGTATCCGATTCCTCACTACAACAGGGGACGGCCGCGCCGCACTCCCCCGCCGCGCCGGCGGGACCTCCGGCCGTGCCCGCCGCGCCGGCCTCCCTTCCGGTCGCCCCTCCGGCCGACAGGCCCGCCGCCGGCGCCCCCGCCACACGCAGCCTCGCCGACCCGGCCGTGCGCGTGCCCTCCAGCCGCCTCGACCGGCTCGTCAGCATCGTGGGCGAACTGGTGATCAACCACTCCCGGCTTCACCAGCTCGGACGCCACGGCACCGGCACCGAGCTCTGCTCCGCCATAGAGGACCTCGAGCGCCTCGTCGGTGGCCTGCGCGACCAGGTGCTCGGCATCCGCATGATGCCCATCGGAAGCAGCTTCGGCCGCTTCCGCCGCCTCGTGCGCGACCTTTCCGAGGAGCTCGGCCGCGAGGTGGGCCTCGAGACCTCCGGCGAGGAGACCGAGCTCGACAAGAACATGCTCGACCAGATCGGGGAGCCCCTGGTCCACCTCATTCGGAACTCCATCGACCACGGCATCGCCTCCCCGGAGGAGCGCCTGCGTGCCGGCAAGCCGCGCGCCGGCCTCATCCGCCTCTCCGCCTCCCACGAGGGCGCCCACGTCGTGATCCGCATCGAGGATGACGGGAACGGGCTCGACCTGCCCTCGATCCTGCAGCGCGCCCTGGAGACAGGCCTCCTCGCACCCGACGACAGGCCCACCGACGCGGAACTTGCCAGCCTCATCTTCGAGCCCGGCCTCTCCACCGCACGCAGCGTCACGAGCGTGTCGGGACGCGGCGTCGGCATGGACGT
>JAHFTI010000243.1:0-1072 GCA_023265535.1 Opitutaceae bacterium | reverse complement strand
GGCACCGTCTCCGTGGCGAGCCGGCGGGGAGAGGGCACCACCGTCACCCTCACGCTCCCCCTCACCCTCGCCATCATCGAGGGCCTGCTGGTGGGCCTCGACGACGACTGCTACATCCTGCCCCTCTCCATCATCGAGGAGAACCTCGAGATTTCCGAGGGTGACTGCGCCACGGGCAATGCGCGCAACCTCATCGCGCTGCGCGGCAGCCTGATCCCCTTCGTGCGCCTGCGCACGCTGTTCGGCATCGGCGGTGCCCGGCCAGCCATGGAACGCGTCGTCATCGTGCGCGCCGGCGACCAGCGCCTCGGGCTCGTCGTGGACCGCATCCTCGGGACCCACCAGACCGTGGTCCAGTCCCTCGGACACTTCTACCGGCAGACCACGCACGTGTCGGGCGCCACCATCCTGGGCGACGGCCGCGTGGCGCTCATCCTCGACGTGGCCGGGCTCGTATCCACCTTCCAATTACGCGGTCCCCGCGTCCACGCATGAGCAACTCCCCCACAGTCCTCGCGCCCTCCCATGCCGGCACGGCTCACGCCGGACCGGCCCATGCAGGCACGGCCTGCGCCCCCTTCGGCCCGGCACGCACCTTCCTGAGCTTCAGGCTCGGCACGGAGCTGTTCGCCATGGAGGTGGGCTGCGTGCGCGAGATCCTCGAGCTCTGCCGCATCACCCGGGTGCCCGCGTCCCCGGCGCACATGCTGGGCGTCGTCAATGTGCGCGGCACCGCCACCGCCGTCATGGACCTGCGCTCCCGCTTCGGACTGTCCCCACGCCCCCCCGGCCCCGATGCGCGCATCATCGTCATGGAGTTTCTCCTCGATGGCGGCCTGGTTGTCGTCGGGGGCCTCGCCGACGCGGTTTGCGAAGTCGTCGAGCTGGCTCCCGCCCAGGTCAGCCCGCCCCCTCTTGTCGGCATGGACTGGCCGGCCGAACTCGTGCTCGGCATCGCCCACAGGGAGCACGACTACCTCCTGCTGCTCGACATGGCACGCACCCTCCTTTCCGAACCCCCCAGGACACCCGCCGACGGCGAAGGCCGGACGCTCCTGCCCCCCACCCGCCC
>JAHFTI010000242.1 GCA_023265535.1 Opitutaceae bacterium | reverse complement strand
AACGCCCCGCACACGGCAGCCGTGGCCTGCGGCAACGACTGGGCGCACGCCTATCCGCGCGAGCAAGCGGCCTTCCCGGACCGCTTCACGCGCGCCTCCAAGTTCTGGCCCAGCGTGGGCCGCGTCGACAACGTGTACGGCGACCGCAACCTCGTGTGCTCCTGCGTCGGCATGGAGGCGCATCGCTGAGGCGTTTGGCACTTGGAATCCGCCTGGGCCATGACGGACAGGCGGATGTCGGATGTCCTCGGGTGAACTTTTGGCGGACATGCAAGTATGAATGAACCACTGAGTGCCGAGCTTACTGTTGCCGAGCCTTGGCAGGCGAGGGTGGCTCGTGGACTCAACTCGCTGTCCCGCTGGAGCCTGTGGGGCATCGCGCTGTTTGTGATGGTGGTAATCCCGTGGTTCTTCGGAGGGATGGGGCCGGATGGGTTCTGGTTCACCTGGTGGACTGGCACCGCGTGTCTGGTTCCCCTGTCGGCCTGGGCGGTATCCAGTATTCTGTTACGTCGGTGGCCGCCTGCAGGATTCTGGATCGCTCTCGTCTGCTGGGGCCTGTTGGCGGTTCAGATTCTCGTGAGCATCACGAATCGGTGCCAGGTTCCACAGGCACCCTGGGTGGGACGGGGTTTTGAGGTTGTGCCGCACAATCCCTATCTTCCTGTCACCGCATTCACGGGGGCAACCATGGTTGAGGGACGTCTTCTTCTCAGTTATGGTCTTCTTGCCCTGTCTGCTTTCCTGGTCGGGTTTGGGCGACTCCAGTGGCGTCTTCTCCTGTGGATCTTCGTGGGGAATGTCGCCGTTCTGGCCCTCATTGGAATCCCCTTCAAGTACTCGGGCGATTACCTGATGCTGGGTGTTTGGAGGATGAACGAGAGCTATTTTTACTCGGTCTTTATCTATCACAACCACTGGTGTGCCTACGCCCTCCTGGGCTTGGCTTCGGTGATCGGGCTTGGTGCGGAGATAAAATCCACTCGGGTGCGGGTTTTGTTGACCCTCATGGGAGCAGTTATCGTGGTCTCGGCACCCATCTCGGTCTCTCGCTTGGGCACGCTCGCCTTTGCAGGCTTTCTTTTACTTGCATGCCTTGTGTGGCTGAGACGGCATTGGCAGGACCGTTCCCGCCTGTTTCGCAAGGGGCTGCTTTACGGAAGCTGTGGCTTGTTTGCGATCTCTGCCGTTGGTTTGAGTGTGGTGTATCTGAATCGCAGCGGACCAGGAAGCGTTGGCCAGCGTAGCTGGAGCTACATCATCAAGAGTAATCCTTTTGCCCTGCGAATTTCGCTCGTCGAGGATGCTGTTCCCATGGTGGCCGAGCGTCCCGTCTTTGGCTGGGGGTATGGAGCCTTTGGCGCCGCCTTTCGCAATTACCAGCGGAAGGAAACCATCATTCTTTTCAACGAGGGACGGGAAACCCGTTACGACCATTGCCATAATGATTGGATGGAGCGGCTGGTCGAGCTCGGCTTCCTCGGCTTCAGTCTGATGGTGTTACCCGTTCTTTGGGGGATCAAACGCCTGATTCCCGTGCTTTCCAAGATCGAGGCGAGCCGCTACTGGATATTCCTTGGACTGGTTGCCTTATGGGTTTTTGCCTCGGGCGACATGGCCTTTGTAAATCGCAGTGTATGCGGGGTTGCCGCCATCCTTACCGGTTTTGTCCTGAATATCAGGGGTTTGGAATCAGGGAAATCCTGAGACTTGGCAGCTTGCCAGAACCAGCAAGGTGGCAGAAGGTGCTGCCATGAACATTTTCCGTGCGCTCAAATTTTTAGGTCTCGGAGCTCTATTTATTGCCTCCACGATCATCGGGCAGGCAGCTGAGGTTACTGGAACGGGTGTGTTTCAGACGGGCACCAATCACGCCACCGGCACCCTCATCGGTGTTGTGATCGGCGGCACCACCTACACTTTTCCTGCTGCCGGTCCCACGACCCCAAGGACCGGACTGATCAATCTCAATAATCCTTACACGAGCATCACGGGCCGCAATGCTTACTTGCCGGCGGATCTTCAGGTTGCGGATCTTTATTTTACCGTGAATACTAAATATCTGCTTGGACCGGTTGGCAATTACGACACAGCAGTCATTCACGTCGTCAACGGGAGCAATCAGCCCCTTGGCACTGCCGTTATCACGCTCCTTGATGATGCCGTTGAGACTAACAATCAGGGTGTCTTGATCAACAAGAACTCCAAGTATTACTATACGCTCACCTGGGTTCCCCTTTGATTTGACACTTCATATTTCGGCGGGCGGGTATCTTAAGATCCTGCTCAGGGCCCTTGATTTTGATGAGCTCGCTGATGCCACTGTGCGTCAGCGAGCTTTTTTGTCTCACCAGAGGCGCTTTCCCCGCATAGGCAAATCGCTTTGCCGTACTCTCAGCTCCCCAAAAGAGGCTGCTTAAAAGTCCCTATGTGGGTGTGTGGTTAGATTATCTTGTTTAAAGGCAATATGATAAACTAGGCGTAGCGGGGCGGATCTTTTCTTTCGGCGCCCTTGCTGAATTCAATCCTTTTCCTCACTCCACCTTCCACCCATCCTGCCCGGCCAGGACCTTGGCGGGGGTTAGGGCGGCGGCCTGCTCGGCGGTGAGGGGCTTGGCCCACTTCACGCGGGTGGCGGGGGAGGCCCCGGGGCCGCGGCTGTTGAATTCGGCGTAGAAGGTCGTGGTTTCGGCTTCGGACTTGCCCCAGTTGTTCCAGCCTTCGGGGCGGACGCCGGCGTCCATCTCGGTGTTGAGGAAAAGGGTCTGGGCGTAAATGCGCCAGGGGCGGCCGAGGTAGGTGAGGGTCTTGGCGGCGGCATCGGTGGTGATGCGGCAGTCGCGGAAGACGTAGCCGTGGGGCTGGCCCTGCGGCGTGGAGGCGGCGGTGATGTAGCCGCTCTTCAGGCAATGGATGTGGCAGCGGTCAAAGTAGGCCGTGGCGGCACCGAAGATGAAGTCGACGTGGCCCTCGATGTAGCAGTCGCGGAAGAGGTGGCGCCCGCGGTTCGTGAGGATCGTGTCCTGCCAGCCGAGGAAACGGCATTTGTTGAAGATCACCCGGTCGCCGTCGATGCGGATGGCCAGGGCCTGCCCGACGGGGCCGGCCGTGTTGGCGAAGGTGATGCCCTCCGCATAGAAGTCATCCGCATCCACCACCACAGTCGGGGTGCGGAAGGTTCCGATGGGCTTGCCGTCCTCGCCGGGGAGACTGGCGTTGAGGTTGAAGGCGATCGTCGTGGTCGCCGCATCCTCGCCAATGATGCGCAGGAAACGTTTTTCACGCTGCAGGTAAATGCGGCCGGTGTAGGTGCCGGGCTTCACGCGGATCACCGTGGGCGAATCAGGCGTGCCCGTGGGCGCCGCCAGCACCGCCTCAAGCACGGTCTTGTAGTCGCCTGCGCCGTCGGGTGAGACCGTTTTCTCCCAGCCGGGTGCGGCGAGGAGGGCGCTGGCGCAGAGGCCAAGGAACGAGAAGGCGAGGAGAAGGCGAGTCAGCGACATGGGAAAAGGGAGCGAGGAACCACAGGCACAGAGGGATTCAGAGGGCAGACCCTCCGTCGCTGCTGGCGCAGCTATGGAGGGTGACTACAAAGTGCCTGTGGCACTTTGTAGTCAGAGCCCGAGGCGCTTTTTCCACTTGGGGTACTGCTTGTCGAGGAGGCTGCGCGCCTCGGTGGTGTACCAGGCGTAGCCATTGCGGCGTTCGGCCTCGATTTCGGAGACGGCGTAGTGGATCTGTCCGTCGCGGCCCACGAAGATGGGGCGCCCCGAGCTGAGTTCGTAGAAGCGTGCCCAGAAAAGGTCCTTGGCCGCGGGGTCCTGGATCACGACCAAGTCGTGGCCTCCCTTTAGCTCCGGCGCGGGCTTTTTCTCCAAACGGATGCCGCTGATCTTGTGCGCGTCGAACCAGGCCACCGCCCCCTGGACGGACTCGATGACGGCCTTGCCGGGCTTCTCGATTTCCATCAGGAGCTGGACGATGTCGATGCTCTCCGCGCCCGAGAAGGAGGGAAGCTCGTAGGCGCGAGCCTTGGCAGGGGCGAAGGTCACCTCGTCATGCTGCGCGCACCACACGGTCTTCTTGCCCTCGACCACAATCTGGCAGGCCAGGATGCAGGCGATGCCCTTGTCGACCGCCTTGGCCGCCTTGGCGCGGCGCTCGGGGTCGGTGAAGCTGAAGCTGTCCTGGCCCTTCGCGACCTTGCCCAGGACGCGCATGACGCGCACCATCGCATTGTCGTTGAAAGTGATGTGGGTGTAGTAGCCCTTGCGCAGGGGATAAAACTGGGGCCAGCCGCCATTTTCGTACTGGGCCGCCAGCAGGTAATCCACGCCTCGGTTGAAACTGTCCACCCAGCGCTTCTCCTGGCGCAGCGAGATGAGCTTGGCCAGGAAATCGAGCTGCGAGGTCGTGGCCCCGTTGTCGATGGTCGGGGCATACTCGCCCTTCACACTTGCAGCCAGCTTGGCCGCGTAGTCGGCGGGCGGGGGGACCGACATGTCGGTGTTCTTGGGCCAGCCGCCCGTCGGGTGCTGATAGGCGAGAATCGTGTCAGCCAGCTTGGCTGCCTCGTCCGACTCGTACCAGGCCGGGGCCTGTTTCATGGCCTTGCCCCAGGCGACACCCGCCTGCAGCGAGGCGCTCATGGCCATGACTGCGTAAAGGACAGTGAGGCCTTTGAGGCCGAAAGGGGAGCGATTGGGGAGGGTCATGGAAATCGGATGTCGGAAGTCGGAGGTCGGAGGACGGATCTCGGAGTGCGGAGGTGGGAAGTGGGAGGACGAGGAGGAGGAGGAGCAGGTGAACCACGAAGGCACAGAGGGCCAAGAGTAGGACTGGGGATTGTGCCTGAGGGAGCTTGGCGTGGTTCGGGGAATGGTGGATTTGGCGCGGGGCGGGGAGTGGAGGGCGTCTTCGTCAGCCGCGGCAGCGGGAGCTGCGCAGCTGAGGGAGACGGCTGGCTGGGCGCGGGGCCGAACCAGCAGTCGCGGGAATCACTTCTTCTCCGGAGGCGGGACGGAGTTGGCGCTCTTGACGCCCTTGGCGGGGATGATGTTCACGTTGCGAAAGGAGAGGTTGCCAGCGCCCTGGAGGACTTCCGCCTCACGCACACCGGAGAAGGTGCAATCGTTGAAACGGATGCCGTCGATGGTGGCACCAGGGAAGCTGCGGATGAACATGACGCGCGGGGAGGCGGTGGAGGTTACCTTCTCGATCACGATATTACGGACCGTCGGCGGAAAATCGCCCTTCGCGCCCTCCTCGTAGAGCAGGTCGATGGTGAGCACCGCCTCGGCGACGGCTCCCACCTTCACGTTGCGCATGAAGACATTCTCGAGGACGCCACCGCGCGAGGCGTTGGACTTGAAGCGCAGCGCGCGGTCGAGGTTCGGGCTGTCCATGACGCAGTTCTCCACAAAGACATTGCGGCAACCGCCCGAGATCTCGGAGCCGATGACCACGCCGCCGTGGCCGTCCTTCATCGTGCAGCCGCGGATGATGATGTTCTCCGAGGGCACGCCCACGCGGCGTCCGTCGTTGTTGCGGCCCGACTTGATGGCGATGCAGTCATCACCCGTGTCGAAGATGCAGTTCTCGATGAGCACGTCGCGGCAGGACTCGGGATCGCAGCCGTCGTTGTTGGGGCCGTGCGTGACGATCTCGACGCCGCGCACGGTGATGTTGGAGGAGAGCACCGGGGTGATCTCCCACATGGGCGAGCGGATGATCTTCACGCCCTCGATGAGGATGTTTTTGCAATGGTAGGGCTGGATGAAGCTGGGGCGCAGGTAGTGGCCCTTGCCGAAGACGCGCTTCTCCACGGGCACGCCGGCGGCGCCGTACTCGATGAGGGCATCGCGGTCGGCGCGCTGCTTGACCACGCCGTCCTTCTTGGCATTCCAGGCCCACCAGGTCTCCCAGGTGGCGCCGCCGTCGAGGGTGCCGAGTCCCGTGATGGCAATGTTCTCCTGCTTCCAGGCGTAGATGAAGGGCGAGAAGTTCATGCACTCCACACCCTCCCAGCGGGTGTACACGATGGGATACTTGTCGAGGTCGAATACCCAGCGGAGCGTGGCGCCTTCGGCGACGTGCAGGTTGACGTTCGAGAGGAGGTGGATGGCACCGGTGAGCCACTCGCCCGCCGGCACGAGGACCTTGCCGCCGCCGGACTTGTTGCAATCCTCAATGGCCTTGCGGATCGCGTCGGTGCAGTCGGCACCCGCAACGGCACCGTAGGAGGTGATGGCAAAGGTCTTGTCCGGGAAAACCGGGGCCTTGATGCGGGCGAGGATCTTCTCCGCGTAGTCCCAGCCGGTGACGCGCTCGGCCACGGGCTGGCCGCGGCTGGACAGCAGGGCGTCGATCTCGATGCCGGCCAGGATGAAGGGGCCGACACCCTTGGGGTCGTTGTCGACGATCTTCTCGCTGATGTAATACTCGAAGGTGCCGTCGCGCGGGCGGCCGTTGCTGGTGGAGCCGAGGCCGGCGACCGAGCAGTTCTGCGTCAGGCTCACGGAACCGTCGGCGTCGACGCGAAGCAGCTTGTCGACAAGGCCAGCGTAGCCCTTGAGCACCACGGGTTCGAAGGTCTCGCGAGGGAGGTAGCCGCGGT
>JAHFTI010000241.1 GCA_023265535.1 Opitutaceae bacterium | reverse complement strand
CCTCGAGGCTCGCGAGCGCCTTGGCATCAAGCCTTGTCGTGATCAGCACACCCGCGGGCGCGACCGTCACCGACTCCCGCGCGGGAGGATAAACCCAGAGGTCCCAGTCGTTCGAAAACTCCGTGCCGGGCAGGGACACCACGAGCCGATACTGCGCCGCGGCACGCAGGCCCGACAGCGGCAGGTCCACGTGTCCCACCCGGCAGCCCGCCCCCACAGGGAGCGTGTGCCTGCCGAGATCCCCCTTGGCCACGACCGTTCCCTGCATGTCGAGCAGGCTCCAGGCCAGCGACTGCCCCGTCAGGGTGCGGGCCCCGAAGTTCGCGACCTCGATGTCGGCGACCAGATGCTCATCGCTCGTGAAGACCCGCTTCCCGAGGCGCGCCAGGGGGACGACGCTGTTGCAGAAACGGCGAAACTCAGCGGCCGAAACATAGCCCTTCGCCTCCCAGAAGGGGTCGACGACACCCACGAGCGCCGTGCCCTGCCCCGGAAAATCCTGCAGTCCGAGCAATTGAAAGCCACCCATCTCCTCAGTGCGCAAGGCCGCCTCGATGTCCTCCTTGTAGCAGAGGGCCTGGAGCTTTCCGGAGGCGGCGACAAAGGCGTCAGCCTGCTCCAACAGGCCCCGGGCCTGCAGCGTCTCCCTGAAGATCTCGAAATTCCTGGGCTTCAGGTAACCGGTGTACTTCGGCATCTCGGCGAAGTTGGGGTACACGCACCACTGGCCGATCTCATGCGAGATCACCGGAACGCTGCGCTGGCGGATGAAGTCGGCATAGTCGGTGCGCGTCTCGGGCGGCTGGGCGTTGATGCGCGAGCCGAGCCCGTCACCCCATTGCTGGACGCGGGGCTCGGACCGCACGTGAAAGTCGCTCTCGGGAATCTCCGGCCAGCCGGAGCCGGCCGTGTACAGGCGGCGCGGGTCGGCGGCCTTCTGGCGAAGCACCCACTGCCCCAGCCATTCGGGATGCCGCTCCCCGCCCGGCTCATTGCCCGCGCACAGGATGACAAAGGACGGATGATTGCCATAGGCGGCGAGAATCCTGCGCGTCTCGGCATCGAGCCAGTCATCCACGGGACGCCCCTCTCCGAGCTTGGTGGATTGGTTCGGCCAGGAGGCCACCTCAATCTGCAGGTAAAGGCCTGCTGCGTCGGCCGCGGCGAAGGCGGCCTCGGGCGGGCACCAGGAGTGGAAGCGCACATGGTTGAGACCGTAGGCCTTGATCGTGCTGAAAATCCTGCCCCAGGACGCCTCATCGGTCGGCGGATGCCCTGTCTTGGGGAAGGCCGCGCAATCCAGTGTGCCGCGCAGGAAAAGCTTGCGGCCATTGAGGAAGAGTTGGCGGCCGTTCGCACTAATCTGCCTGAAACCGAAAACCGACTCCCGCTGCTCGCCATTGGCGAGCGTCGCCTTCACGCGGTGCACCACTGGGGAGAACTCATCCCAGAGGGCGGAGGCGGCACCAAAGGCCAGCTCGCCGCTGAAGCTTCCATCAGCAGCCACCGGCACCCTCGCCTCGGGTTTCGATGCCGAGGAGGCGGGCAGCGCGGGATCCGCGGAGGACACCAGGCCGGCCAACGAGATATCCCTGGGCAGGACCTGTCCGGGAAGGCTGCCGAGCCTGCCGCGCACCACGACCACCCGGTCCGCCACGCGCGGGTCCAGCTCCAGCGACTCAATCCACACGGGGCGCGAAGAGCGCAACTCGATGCGGCCCACGATGCCGTTCCAATTGCCCTGGGTGTGGTCCGAGATGCTGTGGGAATTCTCGCCGATGTCGGGGTTGAGGCGGTTGTCGACGCGCAGGGTCAACACATGCGCGCCGGGGGCGAGGTCGGCGGGCAACTCATAGACGTGAGGCACGGAGTTGGCGTCGTTCGACCCCAGGCTGCGCCCATCGAGCCAGGCGCTCGTCAGCCAATGGGGACGCTCCAGGAACAGCGTGATCCTCTGGCCACGCCAGCTCTCCGGGATTTCGACCGTACGCTGGTACCACGCGGGGGCGGTGAAGTGTGTCTCCGGCTGCAGCCAGAAGGGGACCTTGATGTTGCCCGCCTCGCGGTAGCGGGCGAATTCGGGCTCGGTGAAGTAGGACTTGTCGAAGATGCCGCCGGTCCACTGGGTCTGGGGTGTCACAGGGTCGCCCAGGCGCGCCGTCTGCAGGGAGCCGGGCAATTCGATCCGGCCGCCCAGCTCGCGCGCGAACCATTTCTCGGACAGGCCAAGGTCGCTGCGGTCCAGCTCAACCTTCCAGGTGCCATCGAGGGCAAGGGTCCCGGAGGCAAACAGGGGCACAAGGGAAAGCACAAACAGGAGGAGGGCGCTTACGCAACGCATGGGGAAGGGGGGGGCGGGGGGACGCGAGGAAGGGCCCGCCGCCGGCAGGCCCTTCGCAGGGAAAGCATGCTGATCCTACGCGCTCTTGCCCAGCGGGGCAATGGACAGCCTTACTAAATGACTGGACGATCTTATGATTTTCCCGCGCAGCAAGAGCACGAAATTACGGCAAAAAAAAGGCCCACCCATGTGACTGGTGGACCTCGAAAGGAAAAGCGCCTCAGCTCGCTCAGCTCAGCGTGCCGCCCTTGCTGGCGTTGTTCACGAGCTTGCGGTAGCGGGCGAGCCAGCCGCTCACGTCTCGGTGCACGGGCTTCCAGTCCTTGCGGCGGGCCTCGAGCTCGGCCTTGTCGACGAGGATGTCCATGCGACGACCGGGGAAGTCGATGCGCAGGCGGTCGCCGTTCCGCAGCAGGCCGATCGGGCCGCCCTCGGCCGCCTCGGGGGAGACGTGGCCGATGCAGGCGCCGGCGGTGCCGCCGCTGAAGCGGCCGTCGGTCACGAGCGCGACCTTGTCGCCGAGGCCCATGCCCACGATGTAGCTGGTGGGCGAGAGCATCTCCTGCATGCCGGGGCCGCCGCGCGGTCCCTCGTAGCGGATGACGACGACGTCGCCCGCCTTGGCCTGGCCCGCGAGGATTCCGGCGCAGGCCTCGTCCTGGCTCTCGAAGATCACGCAGGGGCCCTCGAACACGAAGCCTGGGCCGCAGTTCTCCTTGAAGGCGTCGCTGATGCCGGCCGTCTTGACCACCGAACCCTCGGGGGCGAGGTCGCCGTAGAGGATCGAGAGGCCGCCGTCGGCCGTGTAGGCCTTGGCCGCGGAGCGGATGCAATGGTTGGCGTCGAAGCGGAAGGCGGGATCGTGCGGCAGCAGGCCGGAGGGCGTGGCGGAGGCGACGGTCGCGGCGTCGTAATCGTGCCAGGCGGCGACGATGAGGCCGGCCGTATCCAGTTCCTTGATACGCAGCAGGCAGACCGCCTTCTTGGCGCCGGAGCGCTCGTATTGCCAGACGATGAGCACGGGCTCGCCCTTGGTCTCGCCGAGCTCGGCGCGCACCAGGCCGCGGAACTCCGCGAACTTGGGCTTGAGGCCGGCCTCGATGGCGGCGGCGCCCTTCCAGGTGAGCGACTTCTTCAGGGTGAGCGAGGCGTTGAAACCGAGGGCACCGATGGAATGGGTGGCGCTGTTGTCCACCTCGAGCTCGCCCTCCGCGCCGAACAGGGCGCCGCAGGCGGAGCCGTCATTGGCGTTGAAGGCGGCGGCGAAGCGCCAGAGGGCGATCGCGCGGTCGCTGGCCGGATGGAAGACCATCGGCTTGGGGACGAGGTTGCCGTTGGGCATGCGCGCGGCGTGGCCCATCTTGTCGGCCGGGTCGACGACGATGGCCGAGCAGCCGGAGATGCGGGTGATGCGCGCCTCGTCGGTGACGGTGGGCGAGCGCAGATCCCAGGTGTCGATGTTCTCGCCGAGGGTCTTGCCCGTGACGGTGATGCAGTCGGTCTTGAGGGCGCCCATGCGCTTGAGCTCGCCGAGGATGGTGTGGATGCCGCCGGCGCGGTGCACGTCCTGGATGTGGTAATCGGAGGAGGGCGACACCTTGCAGAGGCAGGGCACGCGCTTGGAGATGCCGTCGATGCGGGCGATGTCGTACTCGATGCCGGCCTCGCGGGCGATGGCGAGGGTGTGGAGCACGGTGTTGGTCGAGCCGCCCATGGCGACGTCGAGGGCGAGGGCGTTGTCGAAGGCGTCGAGGGTGGCGATGTCGCGCGGCTTGATGTCGCGGGCGACGAGGTCGAGGATCTGCTTGGCGGCGCGGCGGTAGAGCTGCTCGCGCTCCTTGGAGACGGCGAGGATGGTGCCATTGCCGGGCAGGGCGAGGCCGATGGCCTCGCAGAGGCAGTTCATCGAGTTGGCGGTGAACATGCCGGAGCAGGAACCGCAGGTGGGGCAGGCGCTCTGCTCCATCTTGAGCAACTCGGCGGAGGTGATCTTGCCCGTCTGGAGGGCGCCGACGCCCTTGAAGACGGTGATCAGGTCGTTCTTTTCGGTGGCGGGGCGCAGGTGCTCGGGCAGCTCGCTGGTCGAGTCGGTGGCGGCGATGCCGGCCGCCATGGGGCCGCCGGAGACGAAGACCGTGGGGATGTTCACGCGCATCGTGGCCATCATCATGCCCGGGACGATCTTGTCGCAGTTCGGGATGCAGACCATGCCGTCGAAGCAGTGGGCCTTTAGCATGGTCTCGACGCAGTCGGCGATGAGCTCGCGCGAGGGCAGCGAATACAGCATGCCGCCGTGTCCCATGGCGATGCCGTCGTCGACGCCGATGGTGTTGAAGACGAAGGGCACGCCGCCCGCCTCGCGGACCAGGCGCTTCACCAGCTGGCCGACCTCGTTGAGGTGGGCGTGGCCGGGGATGCAGTCGACGTGACTGTTGCAGATCGCGATGAACGGCTTGTCAAAATCGGCCTCCGACTCGATCACGCCGGTGGCGCGGAGGAGACTGCGATGAGGTGCACGTTCAAAGCCCTTCTTGATGGTGTCGGAGCGCATGGGATGAAATTGGTAGAGAGGATCCACTAGGTAGCAAACGCGAGGCGCATGGCGATACTGGAAATTTGCGGGGGCGCCCGCCCTTGCCCTGCGTCAAGAAGCCGCCATGCAGGCATGCTCCCGCCTGGCCTAGGTCAGGCACAACTCGCGTATCACCAAGCGATTCCAGTCAATTCTTCACTTTGGCGGGGCCAGGCCCAGCGGTGTCATAACGCAGGTAATCAACGTCCACATGGCCTGCGTCGCGCAAGGTATTGAACGAATAAATGCCGATGCGGTCGCCGCGATAGTTGCCCCAGGAGAGCGGGTACGCGGGGCCAAACTCGGTGAACAGCTTGCCGTCGAGGCTGTAGGAATAGCGGCTGAGGCCGTCGAGGCCCCAGGTGGAGCGCAGCCAGAGCTGGTTGCCGCTGATCTCGGGGCCGGCGGTCAGCTGGCCGTTCTCGCGGTATTCGAGGCGGCGGGTGGTCCCCTGTTGGGCAACGCCCAGGCCCGAGTGGGTCTTGGCGAAGTGGCAGAGGCCGGTCCGCTGCCCGTCGGCGAGGCCGGAGAGTTCCAGCTTGAGCACGACGCAGTTGGAGCTGGTCCTGAAGGAGCGTTGGGTGAGGGTGTTGCCCGCCTTCAGGAGGTCGTCGGGGCGCGAGAAGCCGGGGCGCTCGGTCAGCGACCATTTGTCGGCGCGCGGCTGGTAGTTCCATTCCCACTGGACGCCGAGGCGGTCCGCGCTGAAGTCGTCTGAGGTCTGGGGCGGGATCGGGCTCGCGGGTGCTGCTGGCGCGCCGGCGGTGCCGAGGAGGGGTTTCCTGCCGGACCAGCTCATGAGGCCCGGCTTGCCGGTGGAGTCGGTCTCACCCGGGATGGGCCAGCCATCGACCCAGGTGACGGGCAGGAGCGAGGCGGCGCGCCCCTCCCAGGCACCCTTGCCATGGTGGGTGAAGAAAAACCATTCACCCTGCGGGGTGTCGATGATGCCGCCCTGGTTGGGCTCGTGGGCATCGCGATTCTCGTCGGTGAGCTGGCGCCACTCGGTGTAGGGGCCCATGATGTGTGGGGCGCGTTGCATCATGACGACGCGGATGCCGTTTCGCACTTCGCTGTAGAAGTGGTAGTAGGTGCCGCGCACCTTGAGCAGTTTGCTCGCCTCGCCGCCGTCGCCCTGGTGGAGAAGGGTGCGGGACTCCTCGACCAAGCCCTTGCCGTCGGGGGTGAGTTTCCAGAGGTAGGTCTTGTAGCCGTCGGCGAAGTGGGTGCCCACGAAGTAGCCTTGGCCGTCGTCGTCCCAGAACGGGCAGCAATCATCCCAGCCGGCACTGCGCATCACCGGGTGCAGGGGGTCCCAGGGACCTGCGGCCGTGGGCGCGCTGGTCATGAAGTAGCCCTCGTCCGGCGTGCCGAAATACACCCAGAAACGCCCCTTCGCAAAGCGGATCGAACCGGCCCAGACGCCGCGGCCGTAGCGGTTCATGCGATCCCAATTCAGCTCGGGCCCGATCTGCGTGAGGTCGCCCGCGGCGTGGCCGATGATGGACCAATTCACCAGGTCACGGGAGTGCAGCACGACCATGCCCGGCGAGAACTGCATCGTGGAGGAAATCGCATAATAGTCCTCCCCCACCCGGATGCAGTCCAGATCGCTGTAATCGGCCGGGAGGACGGGATTGCGGTAGCTGCCGTCGCCTTGGTCGCCCCAGGAGAGCCAGTTACCCCAGGCGGGAGGGGTGGCAACACT
>JAHFTI010000240.1 GCA_023265535.1 Opitutaceae bacterium | reverse complement strand
CGGCCTTCGCATCCCCATCGCCGAGGTCGACATGAAGGCGCTGCGCAAGCGCAAGCGCGCGATCATCGCCGACTTCGCCTCGTATCGCACAAAGGCCCTCGAATCCGGCAAGTACGACCTCCACCGCAGCAAGGCCCGCTTTGTCTCCCCCGACACGCTCGAGCTCGCCGACGGCACGCGCCTGCGCGGCTCGCGCTTCATCATTGGCACCGGCTCCCGCGTATCCGTGCCGCCGATACCGGGCCTGGCCGGCAGCAAGTGCTGGACCAGCGACGACGTGCTCGACCTTGGGGAGGTCCCGCCCTCCGTCATCGTGCTGGGCGGCGGCATAGTGGCCTGCGAACTTGCCCAATTCCTGCGCCGCATTGGCTCGAAGGTCATCCAGGTCCAACGCAGCGCCCACATCCTCAAGGAGTACTCCCCCGAGGCCTCCGCCGTGGTCGAGCAGGCCTTCCGCGACGAGGGCATCGAGCTCCACACGGGCACCCGCCTCGAGTCGGTCAAGGCGCGCCTGCGCGACTTCGAGGTCACCTTCACCGACCTGGCCACCGGCACCACGCTCACCCGCCGCGCCACGCGCCTGCTCAACGCACTCGGCCGCGAGCCCAACACCGCCGGACTCGGCTTGGAGGCCGCCGGCGTGAAGCTCGCCCCCTCGGGCCGCATCGTGACCAACAAATGGCAGCAGACCAGCCAGCCCCACATCTATGCCGGTGGCGATGTCTGCGGCCCGCACGACATCGTGCACCTGGCCGTGGCGCAGGGCGAACTCGCCGCACGCCATGCCTTCGGCGTGAAGGGCCTCAGGGCCGTCGACTATTCCCAGCTGCTCGGCGTCGCCTTCACCGACCCGCAGCTCGCCTCCATCGGCCTGAACGAGACCGCCCTCAGGGAGGCAAAGAAGCCCTTCCTGAGCGCCAGCTATCCCTTCAACGACCACGGCAAGTCCATCCTCATGGACGCCAACTACGGCTTCGTGAAGATCCTCGCCGCCCCGAAGACCGGCAAGCTCCTCGGAGCCGAGATCGTGGGCAAGGACGCGGGCGAGCTGATCCACTGCTTCAACACCGCGCTCGCGCTCGGAGCCACGGTGAAGGACATGCTCGCTGCACCGTGGTATCACCCGACGCTCGCCGAAATCCTGACCTACCCGCTCGAGGAGATCGCCGACCAGCTCTGAGGCCAGCTCAGCGGGCCAGCTCTGAGGCCAGCTCAGCGGGCCAGCTCCAGCAGGTCGGGGAGCTCGACGCGGCGCTCGTAGAGGGCCTTGCCCACGATCACGCCGTCGAGGTTGGAATTCTTTGCGGCCAGCGTCTTCAGGCTGACGATGTCGTCGCGACGGCTCACGCCGCCGCTCGCGATGATGCGTGCCTTCACGGCCTGGCACATGGCCTCCTGGGCCGCGATGTTCGGCCCGGTCAGCATGCCATCCGTGCCCACGTCCGTGTGGATGAGCGTGGAGACGCCAATGCCATCCATGCGCTTCGCAAGCTCGAGCGCCCCGGTGTTGGTCGTGGACACCCAGCCCTTGACCGCCACCTGGCCGTTCTTTGCGTCGATGCCCACGGCGATCCTGTCACCGAAGACCTTCACGAGCTCGGCCACAAAGCTCTCGCTCTCAGCGGCCCGCGTGCCGATCACCACGCGGCTCACGCCCATCGACAGGGCGCGTTCGACGGAGGCGCGTGTGCGCAGGCCACCCCCGAGCTGGACCTTCATGCCGATCTTCGCGATCGCAGCCACCTGCTCCAGGTTCGCAGGCTCGCCCGCAAACGCCCCATCGAGGTCGACGACATGCACCCAGGTGCTGCCGGCCGCCTTGAACTGGGCGGCCACCTCGGCCGGATTTTCCGCATATACGGTTTCCTGGTCGGCACGGCCCTGCGTCAGGCGCACGGCGCGCCCTCCCTTGATGTCGATGGCTGGATAGATGATCATGTGGGTGAGTTGGCGAACCCACAATCTCCCCAGCCCCCCGGGCCGATGCAACAGCAGATTTCAAGGGGCCTGCGCGCGCCCACCGACCAAGGCCCCCCCTCGGCTCAGGGCAGGCCGATGTCATACACCGTGTTGTGTCCAATTGTGATGAACGGCAGCTTGGATTTTGGCAGGACCGCGAGGAAGGGATGCCTCAATGCCCGCAACTCGGAAATGGCGTTCCCCGGGCTCAGCACCACATAGCGCACCCTCCTTGCACGCAGCATGGCCAGGTGCCCCTCGAAGCTCCCACCCTCCTGAAACAGAAAGAGCATGTCGGGACTGAACAGGGACACCGTGTTGGGCGCCCCACGCTTGATCAGGGCTGCCTGACAACTGGGTTCGTCGACCAGGATTCGCCCCTCCTGGGAGCCACTCGCCAGGTTTTCCCAGCCCTGCTGCCTGAAAAACCCGTCAAAGGCATGCGCCTTTCCAAGCCAGCGTGACGAAAGGCTCTCCTCCCAACCGGGACTGGGATCCATGGGCAGGTGCAGGGACCTCAGCCCTGAAAAAAGGGCCGCGCATACCGAGAGAGCACCACAGAACAGGGAGAACCTGCCCGTGCTCCGCCCCAGCACGACGCCGCACGCAACGGCAAGCAGGGCGAGCGCAGGCATCAGGACGCGCAACGAGTACAGGAGGCCGCCTGCGGTGTCTTGGATCGAGGCCACCCAAAGGAGAAACACAGGCAGTACGCCCAATGCAAGGAGCTTGCCCTGCGCCCCCCTGTCCCTGCAGGCCCAGGGGAAACAGAGCACCGGGATCACCGGGATCAGGACCAAGGGAGCCGCTGAAAGCAGTTGCCGTCCAAAGGCCCCGGGATCACTGAGCGGGCTGCAGTAGGACCTGATGATCTCCATGGTCTCAAGGTGGACCGGATTGGTCGTGAACAGCCCGAAAAGATCGTGGGAAAACAGGGGATTTCCAGTCAGCACCCAATTGCGCAGATACCAGGGACCGCAGCAGGCAAGGGCGGCGGCAAGGAACACAGCCCACCCCCGTCGCAGGCGGCCCTGAAGCCAGAGCATGCCAAGTCCAAGCACCAGCCAGGCGAGACCATAGTCCCGGGCCAAGGCGGCAAGGCCCGCCGCCGCACCGGCCAAGAGGAAACAAATGGGATCCTTCAGCCGGTCGTCGGCCAGCGCCAGCACCAGGCACACCAGGGACAGGGCGCAGAGAACGGTCTCCTGTCCGATGGAAAGGGTCCAAAGCCCGACTCCGCTGCAAGCCAGCAAGGCCAGCGCGGGCAAGACTGCGCGGCGCCCATCCAGCACCCAGGCCAGCCGTCCGACAGCGGCCGCCAGCAGCCCCGCTTCCAGCAGGGTCCGGACACCGCCCGCCCACAGGTCCACACGCTGAAAGGCGAGATAGGTCCAAGCCTGCTGGAGTGCCACAAGCGGGGGAATGCCATCACACCACACATAGGCGGAGTGATCGCCGACCTTGTGCACAGGATAAAACGACAGGCTCTCCCAGCGGACGATCTGGCGGGCGAGGAAGTCCCACCTGAAGGCGTGGTCAAATCCGGAGAGAGGCACCTCGACCACTCGCACCACCAGGACTGCGGCGCCCACAAGCGCTGCCAGGCCCCAGAGCAGTTCCGCCCTCCTTGGAAACGGAACCCCCGCGGCAACCCTGGCGATTCCCGGGGCCGCCCCGGGCTTCTCATGCCGACGCCTGAGCAGCAGCAGGACCAGGACAAGGCAGAACACACCGAGCCCCATCGAGAGGCTGCCCACGCCCAGACCCAGGCCCAGGCCATCGAGCAGCAGGGACAGGTTCAGCAACACAGGCGCCGAAACCACGAAGCTCCAGACCGGTCCCGCGGGCCCCCCCAACAGCCTGCAGACGAGATGCCCGGGGATGAAGAGCCCCAGGGCCAACAGCGGAAGGGAAAAGAGCAGTGGATGCACCATGAAGCCGCGGCACCACCCAAGGGTGACAAGCCAGTGATGTGCAGGCGGGGAGTCCGAGACAAGAACTAGTTTCAGCGCGGATCGGCCCACCCGTTCGTCTGGCGAGTCAGAGTGCTCCCTGGGCCCGCTTGCCTGTCTCAGGTAAAAAGCCCGGTCCAACCTCGTTCCCGCAAAGCCCCTGCACCGGGCTCCCGCGAACCGGTCCCTCCCTTCACCGCAAGCCAAACCGCCGCCCCACCCTGTTCGCGCGCTTGCCGGCCTCGCGCTCTGCAGCCACAGTGCCCCCCAACACCATGAACGACTCCTGCGAAGTCCCTGTTTTCCTCCACGAACTGCTCAAGGCCCGCTCCCCCTCCGGCTACGAGTTCCAGGCCCAGGCCGTCTTCGACGCCCACGTCGCCCCCAGCGCCGACAGCTACGAGAAGGATGCCCTCGGCAACCGCATCGCCACTCTGAACACGGCCGGCGATCCCGTGCTCATGCTCGCCGGCCACATGGATGAGCTCGGCCTCATCATCACCTTTGTCAGCAAGGACGGCTTTCTCTACTTCGACACCATCGGTGGCCACGACCGCGTGATGATACCCGGCCGCCGCGTCATCATCCAGACCGAGAAGGGCCCCGTGAAGGGCGTCACCGGGAAGCGCGCCATCCACCTCATGGAGGAGGCCGACCGCAAGAAGGTCCCCGAGATCCACGAGATGTGGATCGACATCGGGGCGAAGAGCAAGGAGCAGGCCCTGGCCCGCGTCTCCATAGGCGACACCGCCACCTACGACCACGAGTTCGAGCTCATCCACGGGAGCGTCGGCGCCGCCCGCGCCTTCGACAACAAGGTGGGAGCCTACGTCGTCGGCGAGACCCTGCGCCGCCTCGCCTCCCGCCGTGCCGAGCTGCAGGCCCGCGTCGTCGCCGTCGCCACCGCACAGGAGGAGATCGGCGTGCGCGGAGCCACCACCGCCGCCTACTCGGTCAACCCCCACATCGCAATCGCGGTCGACGTCGGCCACGCGACCGACCACCCGGACTGCGACAACCGCAAGTACGGCGAGACCAAGCTCGGCGGCGGCCCCATCCTCTGCCGCGGCGCGAACATCAATCCCCGCGTCTTCGAGCGCCTGCGCGACTGCGCCCGCAGGCTCAACATTCCCTTCCAGCTGGAGGCCGACCCCCGCCCCACCGGCACCGACGCCCGCGCCATCCAGATGGGCCGCGGCGGCGTGGCCACGGGCCTGGTCAGCATCCCCCTGCGCTACATGCACACGCCCAGCGAGATGGTCGACCTCGCCGACGTCGAGGCCTGCGTGAAGCTCCTCGTGGAGTTCTCGGTCAGCCTGCCCCGCGGCGAATACGGCCACTTCTGAGCCCTCGGCCCCCCCACTGCACCGCCCGGGCGTATCCATTATTGGGATACGCCGGGGCAGGGGGCGTCCCTCAGATCTCCCCCGCCGCCTTGATCCTGGCGATCAGGGCGGTGGTGCTGAAGCCCTCGAGGAAGGGCATGAACTCGATCTGCGCCCCCACCGCCTGCAGCGCACCGCGCTCGCCGGCGTCGAGCTTCTCGAGGGTGTAGTCGCCCGCCTTGCAGTACACGTCGGGCTTCAGGGCGAGGATCTCGGCGGTCAGCCGCTTCTCACGGAACACCACGATGCCGTCGATGCATTCCAGCGCGGCCAGCGCATAGGCGCGCTGCTCCTCATCCTGCACCGGGCGAAGCGGGCCCTTGAGCTGCTTCACGCTAGCGTCGGCATTGAGCGCGATGAAGAGCGCATCACCGAGCGCCCGCGCCTTCTTCAGGTAATAGAGGTGCCCCGTGTGCAGCAGGTCGAAGACCCCGTTGGTCAGCACCACCCTGCGCCCACGGCTGCGCAGCGCCTCGCGGGCGGCCACTGCCCGGGGGAGGTCGGCAAAAAGCTTCGGATTCTCAAGTCGCTGCTCCATGCCTCCCTCTTGCCCCATCCCCCCGGACCACGCAAGCCTCCCCTAATTACCACTTCCCATCCCTCCCCTCCCCCCTCTAGTCTCCCGCCCGACACACTCCCCCCACACACGTGCTGCGCTACATCATCAAACGCCTGCTCGAGACGATCCCGGTCCTCCTGATCATAGTGACCGCGACCTTCTTCATGCTGCGCTTCGTGCCGGGCGGGCCCTTCACGTCCGAAAAGGCCGTCTCCCCTGAGATCCTGCGCAACCTGGAGGCCCACTACGGCCTCGACCAGCCCCTGCACAGGCAATACCTCGCCTACCTTTCCAGCCTGGCCCAGGGCGACCTCGGCCCCTCCTTCAAGTACGCCAACCGCAGCGTGAACGAGATCATCGCCGACAAGTTTCCCGTCTCCCTCGAACTCGGGCTGCTCTCCCTCGCCATCGCCCTCGGCGTGGGCATAACCGCCGGCACCCTCGCCGCGCTGCGTCGCAACACCTGGATCGACTATTCCTCCTCCGGCCTCGCCCTCGTGGGAATCTGCGTTCCCACCTTCGTGATGGGCCCCCTGCTTGTATTGCTCTTTTCAATACACCTGGGCTGGTTCAACGCCTCGGGCTGGTACTCCCTCGAGGACCGCGTGCTGCCCTGCCTCACCCTCGGCCTGGTCTATTCCGCCTACATCGCCCGCCTCACGCGCGGCGGCATGCTCGAGGTGCTCAACCAGGACTTCATACGCACCGCCCGGGCCAAGGGAGCCTCGGAACTGCGCGTCGTCCTGCGCCACTGCCTCCCCGGCGGGCTGCTCCCCGTGATCGCCTTCCTCGGGCCCGCCACCGCGGGCATCATCAC
>JAHFTI010000239.1 GCA_023265535.1 Opitutaceae bacterium | reverse complement strand
AGGGCTTTCTTCTCCGCGATGCGCTGCAGGCGTGCCTCGCCCAGCAGGCCATGGGTGCGAGCGTGGCCGAGCAGCCGCAGTTCGGCGCTGCCGTGGTTGAACAGGAGCCGGTACTCCGCACGGCTGGTGAACATGCGGTAAGGTTCGTTCGTGCCCTTGGTCACCAGGTCGTCGATGAGGACCCCGATGTAGCCTTCATGGCGGCCGATGAGCATCGGAGCGGCGCCCCGCACGTGGTTGACCGCGTTCACGCCGGCCACCAGGCCCTGGCAGGCGGCCTCCTCGTAGCCGGAGGTGCCATTGATCTGGCCCGCGAAGAACAGTCCCTCGACCAGCTTGGATTGAAGGGACGGATAAAGCTGTGTGGGTGGCGCGAAGTCGTATTCCACCGCATACGCCGGCCTGAGCACCTGTGCCTTCTCCAGGCCGGGGATGCTGTGGACCATCTGCAGCTGGACCTCGAACGGCAGCGAGGTGGAGAGGCCGTTGATGTAGTATTCGTCCGTGGAGCGTCCCTCCGGCTCGAGGAAAAGCAGGTGGCGCGGCTTGTCCGCGAAGCGCACGATCTTGTCCTCGAAGCTGGGACAGTAGCGGGGCCCCACGCCCTCGATCTCCCCCGAGTACATGGCCGAGCGGTGCAGGTTTTCGCGGACGATGCGGGCGGTTTCCTCCGTGCTGTGGGTCATCCAGCAGGGCACCTGGTCGCTTCCCGGTGTCCAACCGAGCCTGCGCTGTCCGGTTTGTTCCACGTGGAACAAATCGGTGTCCCGGCGGGTGTCGTGGAAGGCAAACAGGGTGGGGCGGGCATCGCCCGGCTGCGCCTCCATGCGGCTGAAGTCGATTGAACGGCCCAGCAGGCGGGGTGGGGTGCCCGTCTTCAGGCGGCGCAGCTCGATGCCCAGTTCCTGAAGGCTCGCCGACAGGGTCTTGGCGCTGAAATCGCCCAGCCTGCCGCCCTCGTTCTTGTTGTTCCCGATGTGCATCAGGCCGCGCAGGAAGGTGCCCGTCGTCACCACCACGCTCCGCCCATGGAAGGCGATGTCGAGGTTGGTCTGGCAGCCCACGATGCGTTTGCCGTCCTCGTGGAGCAGGCCGGTCACGGTGGCCTGGAAGAGTTGCAGGTTCGGCTGAAGCTCCAGTATGTGCTTGATACGGAACTGGTAAGCTTTCTTGTCGCACTGGGCCCTGGGGCTTTGCACGGCGGGTCCCTTGGACTCGTTGAGCAGTCGAAACTGGATGGCGGTCAGGTCGGTGTTGATGCCCATCTCGCCGCCGAGCGCGTCGATCTCGCGCACGATCTGTCCCTTGGCCTGCCCACCGATGGCCGGGTTGCAACTCATTTGGGCGACGGTGTCGAGGTTGCCGGTGAGCAGCAGGGTTTTTGCCCCCATGCGTGCCGCCGCGAGTGCGGCCTCCACGCCGGCGTGGCCTCCGCCGCACACGATCACGTCAAACTGTTCCGGGTACACCATTCCCCATGAAAAGGCAGGCCCGCGGCCCGCTTTCAACCATATCCGAGCGATTCCGTGTGCCCATGGCTGCCACCCATGCGAGGATTCAAGCCCTGGAGGACGAGGGGCGGGGCGCGATCCTCGGCCTTCCGTCCCGGGACGTCCCGGCGGAGCGGCACTCCTTGGAACGCTTTGCTGGCCTGTTGGGAGTGTCCCGACTGGGTGAACGGCGGCCGCAGTCGGCCCCTGGTGTTTGGCTCCCCGATGCCCGCTCCTAGCTCACCCGCTTGAAGACACTCGTGAACTCCGGGAGATAACCCACCTCATAGTCGGTCTCCGCGGGAAGGTTTCGGGCAAGGAAGTGCTGGTTGCCCTGGTCGAAGGGGCAGCGGGGTGCTGGAATCAGCTCAAAGCCCAGGCGCTTGTAATAGGCCGGGTCACCCAGGACAAAGATCGTTTTTCCCTGCAGGGCAGGGGACTCCAGGCTCTCGAGGATCAGGCGGCTGGCAATGCCCTGGCGCTGGCGGGTGGGACAGATGGCCAACGGGGCCAGATGGTAGCCCACGGCTTCGCCATTCCTGAAGGCGGTGCTGTACGCGAGGTGGCCGACTACGCGACCCTGCTCCAGGGCAACCCATTCCAACAGGGTGCGTCCGTGTTGCCTCAATTTCGACATCAACTGCTCCTCGAGCAGGCTGGGCGCGAAAACCTCGAGGAGAAGCGCCTGAATGGAGGGGTGGTGCGCCGGGGTGGCGGGGGCGATACTGATCGGACTCATTTCTGGGGAAACGCGAAGCAGGGCAGGAATCAGCTCCCGTGTCCATCCCTCAACCGGAGGGTGGGGTGGGGGGCCGGTTGTTCCCTATGGAACAGGAGCGTGGCTGGGGTGCGGGGAAGGGATATTGTTCCACGTGGAACAGAGGGGTCTTCGACCTCCACCCCCACACCCCTGTTCCCTTCGTCCCTGTGGCAACGCTCCGTGATGGCAGGGGCGCCTGCGATCGTTTGGAGGCGTCCGGCTTCCTTTCCCCGGCCGTGCTCCTCGCCGTGGCTGCGGCCGCCCTCCGAGTGCTCCTTGCTGCACCCCGGGTCTACTTGCCAATACAGAAACTGGCAAAGAGGTGGTCGAGCATGCGCTCATTGTCCACCTTGCCTGAAATCTCCCCGCAGGCCGCCAGGGCCTCCCGGAGCTCGCTTGCCATCAGCTCCACCGGCGCGCGGGTGGCCAGTTGTTGGCGTGCGTTTCCGAGGCTCGTCTTGGCTCGTCCCAGGGCATCGGCGTGCCGTGCATTGATCGCCAGCATCTCCCCTCCGACCTGCACCTGGAAGGCATCGGCGATTGCCCCGATCCTTGTCCTCAGCTCCTCAAAACCCTCGCCGGTGAGGGCCGACACCCGCAGCGCCGTGAGGCCGGCAAGGCGCTCCGGCAGGGTGGGGGAGGCTGCCCCCAGGTCGGCCTTGTTCAGGACGAGCAGGGTGTTTTCAGGCGTCATGCGCCTGAGCAGTTCCTCGGGAAGGAGGCCCAGGGGCCCTGCCGAGTCCACCACCCAGAGGAAGAGGTCCGCCTCCTGCCCACGCTCCAGTGTCTTTTGGATGCCCAGGCGCTCCAGTGCCTGGGGCGTGGGATTCAACCCCGCCGTGTCGATCAGCCGCAGGAAATGGTCCCCCAGAAGGATGCCCTCCTCGATGAAGTCGCGCGTCGTGCCCGGCTCGGGACTGACGATCGCCCGCTCGCTGCCCACCAGGCGGTTCAGCAGGCTGCTTTTGCCCGCATTGGGCTCTCCCACGATCACGGTCTTGATGCCATTGCGCAGGAGCTCCCCGTAGTGGTTGCTTGCCAGCAACTGGGCCAGGCCCTGCTCGCATTTCGCCAGCATGGCGTCCACCCGCCCCTTGTCCTCGGCTGGCAGGTCCTCCTCGGGAAAATCAATGTAGGCCTCCACGCGCGCGACCGCTCCCAGGAGTTCCTCGATGAGCGCCTCCATGCGCCTGCCCAGCGCCCCGCGCAACTGCTGCTGCGCCGCCGCCAGGGCCCTTTCGCTGCGCGCATGGATGATGTCCATCACCGCCTCCGCCTGACTCAGGTCCATCCTGCCGCCCAGGAAGGCGCGCTGGGTGAATTCGCCCGCCTCGGCGGGCCTGCAGCCGCGCTTAAACAGATCTTCCAGAATGCGTTGCGCAATATAGGGGTTGCCGTGGCACGACAGCTCCAGCGAATCCTCCCCCGTATAGCTGCGCGGGCCGGCAAAGAAGGTCGCCACGACATCGTCCACCAGCACGCCCGCCACATCACGGTAGTCCAGATGGGTGGCCACGCGCGGCTGCAACGCCTCCGCGAACAGGCCCTCCATCAGGTCACGCACCTGCGGCCCGCTCGCCCTCAGCACTGAGATCGCGGAGCTGCCCAAGGGGGTCGCCAGGGCGGCAATGGTGTCATGATGTCGGGACATGGCCCCAAGGCTGCTATTCCGGGGGCCCGGCGCAAGCCGTGCCTGCCTCCCTTGTGGCACCCGTCGTCACTACTTCCTCTGCCTACGTGATTTTTGTCCGTGTTTTCCCGGTTCATTCCAGCCAAGTTTCCAACGACTTCCCTTCTCTCCCATGCGGATCGCCGTCATCTCCGACACCCACGACGAAATGCCCCGTCGTCTGCCCTCCAAGCTCAGGAGCGCCGACGAGATCTGGCATCTGGGTGATGTGGTGGAGAGGCACCTTCTTGCCGGCTTGGAGGCCCTCGACATCCCCCTGCGTGTTATCCTGGGCAACTGCGACTACAACCCAGCCTGGCCGGAGACCCTAACCCTCGAGCCGGAGGGTGTAAGGTGCCACCTCATCCACATTCCTCCGCGCAAGGCTCCCGCCGGCATACAACTTCTGCTCCACGGGCACACCCACATGCCGCGCGACTACACTGACGCCCATGGCGTGCGCTGGCTCAATCCCGGCTCGGTATCCTCACCCCGCGGCGGCTTTCCCGCCTCCTTCGCCTGGCTTGAGGTTTCCAAGGGGCAGGTGCTCGGCTGGACCCTGGCCAAGCCCTAGGCCTTTGCCTGCGCGCGGCGTTTCCTCACCGCCTCGGCGAGCGTGGCCAGCACCGGCAGGGTCTTCTCCCAGGACAGGCAGCCGTCCGTGATACTTTGGCCGTACACCAGCGGCTTGCTGGTGGGGCTTTGCGCGCCGCCCACCAGGTTGCTCTCGAGCATCACGCCCCGGATGGCCCGCTCCCCGGCCGCGACCTGTGCCGCCACCTCCGCCGCCACGAGGGGCTGGCGCTCCGGGTCCTTGCTGCTGTTGCCATGGCTGCAGTCGATCATCACCGAGGCGCGCAGGCCCGCCTTTGCGAGCGTGGCCACCGCCGCCCTCACGTGCTCCGCCGAGTAGTTCGGCCCCGCGCTGCCGCCGCGCAGGATCAGGTGCGTCTGGTCGTTGCCCGAGCTGCCCAGCACCGCCGGGGCTCCCTCGCGCGTGAGCGACGGGAACCAGTGCGGATGGGAGGCCGCCTTCATCGCGTCCGCCGCCACCTGCACGTTGCCGTCGGTGCGGTTCTTGAAGCCCACCGGCATCGAGAGGCCCGAGGCCAGCTCGCGGTGCACCTGGCTCTCCACGGTGCGCGCGCCGATGGCGCCCCAGGAGACCAGGTCGGCGTAGTACTGGCCGAGCGTTGTATCCAAAAACTCGGTACCGACGGGCATGCCCGCGTCCGTGATGTCCGCCATCAGCCGGCGCGCCAGGCGCAGCCCGCGGTTGATCTGGCAGCTGCCGTCCAGGCCCGGGTCGGTGATCAGGCCCCTCCAGCCCACCACCGTGCGCGGCTTCTCGAAGTACACGCGCATGACCACGAGCAGGTCGGCCTCGTGCCGCTTCGCCGCCTCGCCCAGCAGCCGCGCATAGGCCACGGCCGCCTCGGTGTCATGGATGGAGCAGGGCCCCGCGATCACCACCAGCCTGTCGTCCCCGCCGAGCATCGCCTCGGCGATCGCCCTGCGGCTGCGCGCCACGAGCTCGGCGCTCGCATCGCCCTGCGGAATCTCCTCCTCGAGGATGGCGGGGGCCAGCAGGGGCTTGGTGCTTCGGATGCGAAGGTCGGAGGTCGGAGGATGCATGAAGGGTGGGGGAGTCCGAAAAAACGGAGCATCCCCCGGCAAATGCAAGCCCTCGTCGCGTTTCCCCTCGGGGCGCCCAGGGCCCCCGCGTCCTCAGCCCTGCAATTCCAGGGCCTTCGTGACGAGCGGGTGCGAGGCCAGCACCGGCTGCTGGGCCGGCACCTTGAAGCCAAGGAAGGTGGCGCGCTTGCGCAGCGTGATCCAGGCCAGCGAGGCGCTGTGGCCGGCCGCCGCGCGAGCCGAGGCCTTCTCGACGTCGTCGATGGCCGTGCGGATACGGTTGGCGGGCAGCACGCCCTTCTCGGCAAGGAACAGGCTCACGGAGGCCCCCAGCGTGTCGAGCCAGGCGGACGGCACCGAGGCGGGCGTGTAGGGCAGGCCCTGGCCCGCCGGATAGGCGATCCATTCCATGAAGGTGCGCAGCATCTCGTGGAAACGGGAGAGTTCCGCATCCATCGTCGAGGGCGTCCAGGTCACGGTGAAATGCTTGCGCACGCGCAGCTTCTTCACCTCCCAGAGGCGGATGTTCATCTCCGTGTCCCCCTCCTTGCGCTTGATGGAGCCGGTCACGATGTAGTCGAGCGGCTCCTTGTTCGTCTCGATGAGCTGGCGCAGGTTGTCCTCGGTCCATTCCGCCGGGAACAGGGCGTAGTGGCTGCCACGCTGCTTGTCCTCGAGCAGGCCGAGGGCGGCGATGCTGCTGTAGTTGGGACAGAAGAAAAGGGTCTCGGACAGCCACAGCGGAATTGAGCGCGTGAGGCGGCCCAGTTCCTCCTCAGGCTGGCCGATGAGCTGGCCGATCGCCGGATGCTCGGGCAGGGCAAGCTGGGCGAACGCCACTTTCACCACCTGGGCCTTCTTCGGGGGAAGGAGCTTCTCCGCCAGCGGCTCAAGGCCGTAAAACCAGATCGGCTTGCTGATGCTGACCAGGCTGATGCGCACGGGCTCCTGCTCGGAACCGCGAGGGGGCATGCGACCGCCCTTTTCCGCCTCGATGAGGTCCTTCAGCAGGGACTCCAATTCACTCAGCCGTTGCTTGAGGTCCGGCTGGTTGAGCTTGTTGAGCTGGCCCAGCATCAGCCCTGCTGCTGACGAGTCCCCGAGGACCAGGTAGGCCTGCAAAAGATTCATTCCCGCCGCCGCACCGTGACGT
>JAHFTI010000238.1:4372-6768 GCA_023265535.1 Opitutaceae bacterium | reverse complement strand
TTGAGGGTAAAAGGTAAAGCGTGACCCCTTAAGAAAAGATGTGCCTCCCTATTTAGCTCTTGCGGGCGACTTCGATGACGTCGTGCGGGGAGGCTTCCTTCTGGCCGGCGGGGGAGACGCGGCAGTAGCGGGCCTTTTCGCGCAGGAGGGGGAGGGTGGCGGCGCCGAGGTAGCCCATGCCGCTCTGCAGGCCGCCCACGAGGTTGGCGAGCACGTCGTCGACGGAGCCGCTGACTTCCTTGAGGGCCTCGATGCCCTCGGCGGTGAGCTTGCGGGTCTTGTCCTCCTTGTCGTGGCCGTAACGGGCGGCGCTGCCGGCCTTCATGGCGGCGATGCTGCCCATGCCGCGGTACTGCTTGTAGAGCTTACCCGAGATTTCCATGATCTCGCCCGGGGCCTCCTTACAGCCCGCGAGCCGGCCGCCGACCATGACGCCGTCAGCCAGGGTCAGCGCCTTGACGATGTCGCCCGACTTGGTGATGCCGCCGTCGGCGAGGATGCGCACACCCTTGCGCCGCGCGCCCTGGGCGGCCACGTAGAGCGCCGTCATCTGGGGGATGCCGACACCGGCGACGATGCGCGTGGTGCAGATCGAGCCGGGGCCCTGGCCCACCTTGATGGTGTTGGCGCCGCACTCGGCGAGGAATTCCACGCCGGCGCCGCTGGTGACATTGCCCGCGATGATCGTCAGCGAGGGAAAGGCCCCGCGGACCATCCTGACCATCTCGCCCACACCCACGGTGTGCCCGTGCGCGGAGGAGACGGCGACGGCGTCGATGCCCTCGTCGACGAGCTGTCCGACGTGTCCGATGATCTTGTCGCGGTCGAGGCTGCCGTCGGGCTTGCGCACCATGCCGATGGCGGCGCCGCACACGAGGCGGAAGGAGCTGTCGCGCGCCGGCTTCAGGCGGGACTTCGACTCGGTCATGATGCGCTCGACGTCCGAGGAGGTGACCAGGCCGCGCAGTCGGTTATCGTCGTCGACGACGAGCAGCTTGTTGATGCCGATGTTGTCGGTGAAGAACTGGTCGGCGAAACGGATGGCGTCGGCGGCGACGTCGCGCACGTTCGCGGTGATGAGCTTGGCGCGCGGCGTCATGGCCTGGGCCACAAGCTTGGCGCGGTAGCGCTCCTTGACGATGGAGCCGGGCAGCAGGCCGACGAGCTTGCCGTCGCTGTCCACCACGGGGAAGGTGAGGAAGTTGTAGCCCTTCTCGTCGACCATGCGCAGCACGTCGCCGAGGCTCATGTCCGGGGAGACGGTGATGGGGTCCTGGATGAAGCCGTGGATGTAGTGCTTCACGCGCGCCAGCTCCTTGAGCTGGTCCTTCGCGGCCATGTTGTAATGGATCAGGCCGAGACCGCCGTTGAGTGCCATGGCGATGGCCATGCGCGCCTCGGTGACGGTGTCCATGTCCGAGCTGATGATCGGGATGCGCAGCAGCAGCGAATCCGAGAGCTGGGTGGAGGTGTCGGCATCCTTCGGGAGGATGTCCGTGTACAACGTCGAGAGGGAGACGTCATCGAAGGTCAGCGCCATCGGCAGGTTGGCGCGGAAGAAGGCGTCGGCCGGTTGGTAGAACTCAGCGTCTACGGAGGAGGCGGAGGCAACGTTTGTCATGTGTTGCCGCTATCGCAGTAGGCTTTTTTTGGGCAAGGGCAACAGGGAAATTCAGCCGCCGCGGCAAAGCTCCCCCCGCTCCCACGGACGACGCCCGGTCTGCCTCTGCCCTGAAGTGGCATCCTGTTTCCTGGTAGCCGGATGCGTTGCCTGCCGAGCCCCTCGCCCGGAGGGGCCGCGAGCTGCCGGACCGGGGGGCGTCCCCAGGGGGCGACACAGGATCCTGTCAATGGCCCTTGGGATCGCCCGGCACGTGGCGCAGGCGCCTGGCCTTGTAGTGGTCCAGCGGATACGCGGCCGCCTCCACGCCGGCGGGGAGCGGGCGCCTGGAGAAGGTCTGGAAGTAGGCCAGGCAGGCGTCGCGCCAGATGACGGCGTCGCTCTCCTGCGTGGCGAGCAGGCTGGCCACGTGGGTGTGGCGTTCGGCGTCGACGAGCGGGGCGAGCCCCTGCCAGTGGCGGCGCATCGCGCGCACCTCGTCCACGCCGGCCTGGTAGGTGAGGCAGAGCTCGTCCCAGAGGGGGCGGCCGGACTTCATGGGGTGGTCCCAGGGGAGGTGGTGGAACCAGAGCAGGAGGTTCTCGGGGCAGCTTGCGACAGTGCCCCAGGTCTGGCGCCACTCGGGGCTGTACTGCTCGAGGACGTTGGTGCCGCTGGCCGTGCGATCGGCGCCGATGCCGTCCGCGGCCGCCTTGTGATAGTAGGTGGACGACCAGTCGGGGCGGGAGGCCTCGTCCCAGGGGCCGGGACCGTAGTGGTGGCCCTCGGCCATGAT
>JAHFTI010000238.1:0-4362 GCA_023265535.1 Opitutaceae bacterium | reverse complement strand
GACGGTCTCACGCGAGCCGACGAGCAGGGGCACGAGTGTGTCGACGAGCTGCGGATGGTTGCCGAAACTCATGCGTGTCCATTCCTCGGCGATCAGCGCGCTGCCGAGCTCGGGGTTCCATGCGAGGCGTCCGAAGGCGTACCAGTTGGCCTGCGCGAGCGGGTGGCCTGTCCAGTTGCGGTCGCTGCCGATGTTGGCCACGCCCGCGATCACGCTGAGGGGGCGGCCCGTGGCACTGCCGTCGACAATGCGGGCGACAGTGGAGTGTTTCCCGTAGGCGAGGGTGTCGGAGTCCAGGCATTCCTTCCAGAGGGGAGCGAGGAAGGCGAGCTGCTTGGAGCCGCCGAGGTATTCCTGCGCGATCTGGACCTCGAGGGCGAGAGGGGTCCTGGGCATGGCGCCGAAGAGCGGGTGAAAGGGCTCGCGCGGCATGAAGTCGAGCGGGCCGTTCTTGATCTGGACGACCACATTAGGGCTGAACTTGCCGTCGAGCGGGGCGAACTCGAGCTGGGCCTGCTTGAGGCGGTCCACGCCGGGGCGGGGCTCATACACGAAGGCGCGCCACATCACGATGCCGCGGTGCGGGGCGAGGGCCGCGGCGAGGAGGTTGGCTCCGTCTGCGTGGGTGCGGCCGTAGTTCTGTGGGCCGGGCTGCCCCTCGGAGTTGGCCTTCACGAGAAAGCCGCCGAAGTCGGGGATGGCCTTGTAGATTTCGTCAACCTTGGCCTCCCACCAGGCGGCGACCGCCGGATCGCGCGGGTCGGCGGTTTTCAGGCCGCCGATCTCCATCGGGGCGGACCAGCGCGCCGTCAGGTACACGCGCACACCGTAGGGGCGGAAGACGTCGGCGAGGGCGGCCACCTTGCGCAGGTAGTCGGGGGTGAGCACGAGGGCGTCGGCGTTCACGTTCGTGAGCACAGTGCCGTTGATGCCGATCGAGGCGCAGGCGCGTGCGTAGTCGCGGTAACGCGGGGAGAGGACCTCGGGGAGCATCCACCAGTCCCAGAGCGACTGGCCTGCCTGGCCGCGCTCGACGCTGCGGTTGAGGTTGTCCCAATGGTTGAGGAGGCGGTGCTGGATGCGCGGGGTGGATTCCTGCGCGAAGGCGTAGGGGGTGCGGCCGGTCTGCACGCTGCGCAGGAGGGCAAAGGAGCCATAGAGCAGGCCAAGCTCGGTGTTGGCCTGCACGGTGACGCTGTCGCTGGCCGGAAGGATGATGCGGTAGCCCTCGGCGCCGAGGGCCGGGTCGCCCTGGCCTTCGGTGATGCTGATCGTCGGGGTGCTTCCAAGCAGGCCTTGGAGGCCCTGCAGCAGTTCGTCCCTGGCAGCCTGCAAGGTGGCCTTGTTGTGCAGGTTGGGGGCCTGCAGGCTGATCCGGGCCGTGGCGCCCGAGAGCTGGCTGCGTTGTGAGGCCTCGTTGAGCGCGTCGTAGCGCAACCACAGGCGGTAACCGTCGTCCGCGTGCGCGGAAAGGGTTGCGAAGGCGAGCAGCAGCAGGGACTGGAGAAACGGCCGGAGGGGGAGCAGGAAGCTCATGAGAAGGAGGTGCTGGGGGCGGTCGGCGGCGGCAGGGATGGAGGGCTGGGCGCCCACGAATGCCGCACAGGTGGGGGCGAGTGTTTTGCACGGTGGGGGGCGTGCAAGCACCCTGCCAGTCTCACACAAGACAGGGCGCCTGGGACTGGCAAGGGCTACGCAGAAACCGGCGTGCGGGGATGGGTACAAAGTGCTTGGCCGAAGGCGTTTTTGGGAGGATAAGGAAGTTTGCATGCAACTGCGTTTTGCCCACCGCGCCTACCAATTGAGATTCAAGTCTCCCGTGCGCACCGCCCACGGCGTCTGGTCCGTGCGCGAGGGGATCCTGCTGCGCGTGGAGACGGAGGCGGGCGGGGTGGGCTATGGCGAGGCGGCTCCAATCCCTTGGTTTGGCATGGCTGAGAACGCCGAGGCCGAGCAATGGCTGCGTTCGCTGGACGGCGTGCTGAGCTTGGAGGACCTCGCCCGGGTGCCTGCGGAGCTGGCCTGCGTGCGCTCCGCCTTCCTGGCCGCCGCCGAGGGGGCCGGGGTGCCGCTGGCACTGCTCGCGCCGGGGCCGTGCTCCGAAGGCGGCGAGTCGCGGGGCGTTGGAGACCCTGCTTCTGAAACGGAGCCTTCCGGGGGCAAGGGCAATGGCTCCGCTGCGCCCGCTGGGACGGGAGGGGCGGGCCCGTCGGCTGTCGCGCCCCGTGCGCACCTTCAGATGGCCGCCCTGCTGCCGGCCGGCCGGGCCGCTCTCGACAAGGCGCGCGAGCGGGTCGACCTGGGCTTCCGCTGCCTGAAATGGAAGGTGGGCGTGGGTGATGCGGCCGACGAGCTGGCGATCCTGGACGACCTGTGCGGCCTGTTGCCCGAGGGGGCGCGCCTGCGGCTCGACGCGAACGGCGCCTGGGACCGGCGCCGTGCGGAACGCTGGCTGGAACGTTGCGCGGACCGTCCCGTGGAATTCGTTGAGCAGCCCGTGGCCGCCGACGTGCGCGGCGCGGAGGACCTGCTGCTGGGGCTGGCCCAGGATTTCCCCACGAAGCTCGCGCTCGACGAGTCCGTGGTCAGCGATGCCGACCTGGAGCGTTGGCTCGGCCTGGGCTGGCCGGGACTTTACGTGCTCAAGACCTCCCTGCTCGCCGATCCGCGTGCCCGCCTGGCGCGCCTGGCGCGGGAGAAGGCCGGGGTGGTGTTTTCGTCGGCGCTGGAGACGCGCATCGGCGCCAAGCGGCTGCTGCGGCTTGCCCTCGACTGGCCGGGCGAGGCGCGTGCCGTGGGGGCGGGTGTGTGGCCGCTCTTCGAGGACGCGCGCTTTGACGGTCCCTTTGCGGCCCCTTTCTTCAGGTTCTCCGAGCTTTCAACCCTCAACGAGGAACAAACATGGAACGCACTGAGCTAGCACAAGTCCTGCGTCATCGAATCATGGATGGTGCGAGCCTGCCCGCCGAGGGGGAGGGGGCGCAGACGCCCCTGCAAAACCTGGGGGGCGACTGGCTGGTGTGCAGCCGCGATCCCGTGCAGTTCCGCTCGGCCTTCGCGCTCGCCTGCTCCGCGCCCTCGGGCCGCGTGGTCCTCTGCGACCCGGGCTGGGGGCATCGGGAACGCGCGCAGCTGGCCACCCTTCTCGCCCGCTCGCGCCAGGCTGCCGAACGCGGCTGGCTGTGCATTCCCACGGGCGGCTCCAGCGGCGTGCTCAAGCTCGCCCGCCACGACGCCTCCACGGTGAGCGCGGCCGTCCAGGGATTCCGCCTGCATTTCTGCCTGGACCAGGTGAAGGCCCTGGGACTGCTGCCTCTCTACCATGCGAGCGGCTTCATGGCCTGGCTGCGTTGTGAGCTCAGCGGCGGGTCGATGGTGGATGCCGACTGGTGGGAGGTGGAGGCGGGCAGGCTGCCCACGGATGTCGAGGGGCGGCTGCTCTCGCTTGTGCCCACGCAACTCCAGCGCCTGCTGCGCGAGCCCGCGTCGGCGGACTGGCTGCGGCGCTTCGAGATTGTGTTCGTGGGCGGCGCGCCGGCCTGGCCCTCGCTGCTGGACAATGCGCAGGCGGCGGGAGTGCGGGTGTCCACGGGCTACGGCATGACAGAGACGGCTGCGATGGTCTGCGCGCTGCAGCCGGCGGCCTTTGTCGACGGTGTGCGCGGCGTGGGCATGGCGCTCCCCCATGCGCGAATCTCGCTCGATCCGGAGGGCGTCATCCTCATCGAGGCCTCGTCCTTGTTCCATGGATACACGGGGTCGCCCGACGTGGGCCCCGTCCTTGTCACGGAGGACCTCGGCCAGCTCGACAGCTTGGGGCACCTGCAGGTGCAGGGGCGGCGCGACGCGATGATCATCACCGGGGGCAAGAAGGTGGCCCCCGCGGAGGTGGAGGCGGCGATCCTGGGTGGCGGAAAGGTGGACGAGGTGGCGGTCCTGGGGCTTCCCGATGCGGAGTGGGGGCAGGCGGTCTGCGCCTGCGTGCCTGCGCGCATCAGCAAGGAGGCGATCGCGGCGGCCATCGAGGCGCTGGAGCCGGAGCTCGCGCCCTACAAGCGACCCAAGCGCTGGATCCAGCTGACCGAGTGGCCGCGAGACGAGAAGGGCAAGCTCAACCGTTCGCTGCTGCGCATGCTCCTTCGCCCGCATGGCGCTGAAGGACACGGCTGAGCTCCTCGGCATGGGGCGGCTGGAGCAGGGCCAGATGGGTGCAGTCGAGCTCCACGACGTCGAAGGGGCCGCGGCAGTGCCCGCGCCAGGAGAGGTCCCAGCTGAAGAGGTTCTTCCAGTCGGCCTGGTGGCGCGCCCGCACGAGGGTGACCGGGCCCGTGTAGGGCCGGACTGGATACGCCTGGCTCAGGC
>JAHFTI010000237.1:1852-6785 GCA_023265535.1 Opitutaceae bacterium | reverse complement strand
GTGATCGACAAGATGCTGCAGGAACGTGTCTCCCTCCAGCCAGGCAAGCCGTCGCAGGTCAAGAATTGGCTGAACATCTACGACCCGGAGGACCCGGTCTCGACCCAGTCGCATGAGCTCAAGGGGGCGGATTCCAACCTCGAGGTGAAGGGCGGCCGCAGTTGGTGGGACATCAGCGGCCTGACCGCGCATGTGGCGGTGTGGACCAACCCCCGCGTGACACGCGAGGTGCGAGAGGCCTTCGATGCGGTGAGCGCGTTGCCCCCTTTGCCGAAACCGGTTGTGGTCAAGCCCGAGTCTGAAAACAAGGACCCTGAATTTCTCCTGTACCAGGGCCTCGCCAATGCGCTGGTGCGCCTCAACGAGATCGAGGTGCAGAAGCGCAACAGCGACGGCAGCGGCGACAAGTATCGCATCGAGTACACCCACACCCCAAAGGCGGTCTGCATCAAGGGAGTCTGGTACATCTCCGCCGGCTGGCAGCTGAAACGTTGCCCGGCGGGGGACAGCAAGTTCTACGTGGCCTTTGAGCGGGGGGACATCAATGACGGCCCGAACATCATCTCGACTTACGAGGTGGATGCCTGGGTGTCGCGTGAAAAGCTCAAGTGGCGCGAGTGAGCCCGGGCTGCGCGGGGGCTTGGGGACGCAAAAAAGCCCGGGGCTGTTGTGCCACCGGGCTTTTCCTAAAATGGGGCGACCAACGGGACTCGAACCCGCGACCCCAAGATCCACAATCTTGTGCTCTAACCAACTGAGCTATGATCGCCGTGTGAAATGGGACGGGCAAAATCATGAGCGCCCCCGTCACTGTCAATCCCTTCTTTCGGGAAAAAGAACAATCGGGACCGGCGGCCTCGGCTCAGGAAGGCTGCCGGTCCGGGGCCTGCAGGCTCCTCAGAGCTTGTAGGGCAGGGGGAAGCGCGAGGTCAGGGCCACGACACGCTGCTTGGTGGCGGCGATGACGTTGGCCTCCTCGGGAGTGCCGATGGCGCGCAGGACGGCGTCGATGTTGGCGGCGATCTCCTCCATGTCCTTCTCGACCATGCCGCGCGTGGTGACGGCGGGCGTGCCGAGGCGGATGCCGGAGGCCTGGAACGGGGAACGCGTCTCGAAGGGGACCGTGTTCTTGTTGCAGGTGATGTTGGCCAGGTCGAGGGTCTCCTGGGCCTTCTTCGCGGTCAGCTCGGGCAGGTTGCTGCGCAGGTCGACCAGGAAGAGGTGGTTGTCGGTGCCGCCGGAGACGATCTTGTAGCCGCGGGCGGTCATGGCCGCGCAGAGGGCCTTCGAGTTCTTGATGATCTGCGAGGAGTATTCCTTGAACTCGGGCTTGAGCGCCTCGCCGAAGCAGACGGCCTTGGCGGCGATCACGTGCATGAGCGGGCCGCCCTGGCCGCCGGGGAACATGGCGGAGTCAATGGCCTTCGCGTGCTGGGCCTTGCAGAGGATCAGGCCGCCACGGGGACCGCGGAGGGTCTTGTGCGTGGTGGTGGTGACGAAGTCGGCGTGCGGCACCGGCGAGGGGTGCAGGCCGGCGGCGACGAGGCCGGCGATGTGGGCGATGTCGGCGAAGAGCAGCGCGCCGACGCTGCGGGCGATCTCACCCATGCGGGCGAAGTCGATCGTGCGGGAGTAGGCGCTGGCGCCCACGGTGATCATCTTGGGCTTCTCGCGCTGGGCGACCGCGGCGAGCTCATCGTAGTCGATGAGGCCGTTGTCCTCGCGCACGCCGTATTGGCAGAATTGATACAACTTGCCGGAGAAGTTGGCGGGATTGCCGTGGGTGAGGTGGCCGCCGTGGGAAAGGTTCATGCCGAGCACCTTGTCGCCGGGCTGGAGAACGGCGGTGTATACGGCGAAGTTCGCCTGCGAGCCGGAGTGGGGCTGCACGTTGGCGTGCTCGGCGCCGAAGATCTGCTTGGCGCGCTCGATGGCGAGGACCTCGACCTTGTCGACATGCTCGCAGCCGCCGTACCAGCGCTTGCCCGGGTAACCCTCGGCGTACTTGTTCGTGAGCACGCTGCCCTGGGCCTCCATGACGGCCGGGTAGGTGAAGTTTTCCGAGGCGATGAGCTCGATGTGGCTCTGCTGGCGGCTAAGCTCGGAGGTGATGACCGAGTAGACTTCCGGATCCAGGTTTTTAAGCGGCGAGGCGTTAAGCATGGCGGTGCAGAATGAGGGTTGTGGAAAGGGTCTAGGGCTAGGCAGAAACGGGGCGGCGGCAATGCTGAACCTAGGCTCCGCGCCATTATTTGAGCGCGTGTGGTGCAGCTGGCACGCAGGCAATGGTTTGCGATATCGGGCGCCCCTGCGCGCAGCCGCCTTCTCGAGGGGCCGTTGATTGCCTTCGTGGGGACGCAAAAAACGCGCGTCCTTTGGGGGGACGCGCGTCTGTGAAAGCGGGCCTGAAGCCACTCAGTAGTGCTTCACGTAGCCGTTGCGGCGGAGGCGTTCCAGCCAGCGCTCCTGCGACTGGTGGGACATCTGCTGCAGGAGAATGCGCTCGATCTGGTCGCGCACCTCGTCGATGGGCTGCACGCCGGCATACTTGCGCTCCTCGGCGAAGAGGATGAAGCAGCCCTCGGGCATCATGATGCCTTCGGTGGCCTCGCCGGCCTTCAGGGCGAAGAGAGGCTCGCTGAACTCCTTCTTGAGGTCGGTGCGCTGCTGCCAGCCCCAGTCGCCACCACGGGTGCGGCGCGAGTCCTGGCTGTACTGCTTGGCGAGGATGTCGAAACGCTCGCCGGCGCGGAACTTCGCGAGGACCTCGGCGGCCTTGCCGCGCAGCTGCTCGGTGGTCTCACCGGGGGCGCGCGTGAACTGGATCATGCGCAGCTTGCATTTGTCGTCCTGGTAAAAGCGGTCCTTGTTCTCGTTGTAGTACTGCTCGATCTTGACCGGGCTGATGATGCTCTGCGACTTGCGCTGCTGGCTGCGCATGTAGGAGTACACGATGTCCTCCTCGATCTCCTTGCGGTACTCACGCATGGTCATGCCGCGGGAGCGCAGGTAGGCGAGGAACTTGGAGCGGTCGCCGTCGAACTGCTCGATCTGGATCTCGGCGACGCGGTTGTCCACGTAGGAGCTCGGGATCTGCTTCACCTCGTCATCGTCGTTCTTCTTGCGGTAGAACTCCTTGATGATGAGCTGGCGGTCGATGAGGTTCTGGATGATCTCGTCCTGCAGGGCCTCGAGCTTCTGGTTGAACTCCTGCTCATTGCGGGCCTCCTGCTGGAGCTGCTTGATGTGCGGGTTGATCTCGCGACGGATGTCGTCAACCGTGATGGCCTTGCCCTCGACGACTGCGGCGATGCCGTTGGCGTAGCGCAGGTTGAGGTTGTCGGAGGGCGTCGCTTGGGCGGTGGGCTCCTGCGCCACCAAGCCCAGGGGGCTCAGCAGTGCTGAAAATAGGGACAGACAGATAAGGCGACGGGGCGTCATGGTAGGTTGTTCAGGAAAGTGACTATTTCGCGCAAACGTAGGAGGGGCTTGGGTGTGGTCAACCTCGGAAACCGTGTCCCGAGCATAACCCAGTCGTCGCGACGGCCGCTGGCTCGGAGAAGTTTCAGGCGATTGGCATCCGTTTCGACGGAGGAGATGTTCTTTTGTTCCGCGCGCAGGCGAATCTCTGTCACAAGCAGAAGCGCCTTGATCTCGTCCTTGAACTTTCCGAAACGGTCTTCCAGATCCGTTTGGATCTGTTTGAGTTGCGGAAGCGTCTCCGCCATGGCGAGGCGGCGGTAGAAGTCGATGCGCAGGCGGGTCTCGGAGATATAGTGGTGCGGAATGCGTGCCTGGATGAGGTCGACGTGCACGGCGCCGGCGGCCTCGTTTTCGGCATCGCGCACCGCGGTGTAGGCGTCCTCGTAGCCGGTCGCTTTTTTTTCGGGGGCGGGGGTGCCGTCGCCCAAAAACACGAAATCGAGCTTCACGTTGGCGCGGATGCGTGCGGCCGGGGTCTCGCCCTTGAGGCGGGAGACGGACTGGCGCAGCAATTGGCAATAGAGTTCGAAGCCGACGCCGACGATGTGGCCGCTTTGCTCGGAGCCGAGGAGGTTGCCGGCGCCGCGCAGCTCGAGGTCGCGCATGGCGATGCGGAAGCCGGCGCCGAGCTGGCTGTGCTGGCGCAGGGCGGCCAGGCGCTGGCGGGCGATGTCGAGCAGGCGGGTGTGGCGGTGGAGGAGCAGGTAGGCGTAGGCCTGGTGCTTGAAGCGGCCCACGCGACCGCGGATCTGGTAGAGCTGCGAGAGGCCGAAGCGGTCGGCGCCCTCGATGATGAGGGTGTTGCAGTTCGGGATGTCGAGGCCGCTCTCGATGATGGTGGTGCAGACGAGCACGTCGTGGTTGCCCGCCACGAAGTCGGTCATCTCCTTCTCGAGTTCGTCGGCGTCCATCTGGCCGTGGCCCACGCCGACGCGCACGCCGGGCAGCAGCTCGCGCAGGCGGGCGGCGACGAGCTCGATGGTGAGCACGCGGTTGTGCAGGTAGAAGACCTGGCCACCGCGGCCGAGCTCGAAGCGGATGGCGTCGACGACGATCTTCTCGTCGTAGGTCTTGACGATGGTCTGGATGGGGAGGCGGTTCGTCGGGGCCGTCTCGATCACGCTCATGTCGCGCGCGCCGGTCAGCGCCATGTAGAGCGTGCGCGGGATGGGGGTGGCGCTCATCGAGAGGAAATCCACGGTGGCGCGCAGGCGCTTGAGGTTCTCCTTGTGCTTCACGCCGAAGCGCTGCTCCTCGTCGACGACCACGAGGCCGAGGTCCTTGAAATGGATGTCGCGTTGGAGGATGCGGTGGGTGCCGATGAGGATGTCGACCTGGCCGGCGGCGGTGGCGGCGATGATGCGGGACTGCTCGGACTTGGTGCGGAAGCGGCTGACCATCTCGATGGCGATGGGATAGCCGGCCATGCGTTCGCGGAAACTGTTCAGGT
>JAHFTI010000237.1:0-1842 GCA_023265535.1 Opitutaceae bacterium | reverse complement strand
CCGCGAGGACCGTGGTCGGCACCAGGATGGCCACCTGCTTGCCGTGGTCGATGGTCTTGAAGGCGGCGCGGATGGCCACCTCGGTCTTGCCGTAGCCGACGTCGCCGCAGATGAGGCGGTCCATGGGGCGGGCGCGCTCCATGTCGGCCTTGGACTCGTTGATGGCCTTGAGCTGGTCGGGGGTCTCGGTGAAGGGGAAGGCTGCCTCAAACTCGCGCTGCCAGGTGTTGTCCTCGGGGAAGGCGTGGCCGGGCTGGGCCTCGCGCGTGGCGTGCAGGCGCAGGAGTTCGGCGGCGAGGTCGATGGTGGCGAGCTCGGCGGCCTTGCGCGTCTTTTCCCAGCGGTTCGAGCCGATGCGGCCGAGCTGCGGGCGCACCTTGCTCAGGCCGACGTAGCGGCTGATCAGGTGCGACTCCTGAAGCGGCACGTGCAGCAGGACGTGGTCGTCGAACTCGAGGGAGATCGTCTCGCGCATGCCATCGCGGGTCTCGATCTTGGTCAGGCCGCGGTACACTGCGATGCCGTGCTGGAGGTGCACCACGAAGTCGCCCTCGACCAGTTCGGCGAAGTCGAGCAGCTGGTCGACCTGGTGGCGCTGGGCCTGGGCGCGCTGGGCGCGCGAAGGGCGGCGCGGGCGCTGGCGGCCGAATATCTCGGTCTCGGTGACGAGGATGAGGGTGTCGGAGCCCTTGCCGAGGAGGGGCAGGGGAGGAAGGGCGGGGGCCTGTGTATCCGCGGCGGGACTACGCCCTGCGGGGGCGCCGAGGTGGAGGCGGAAGCCCTCGGCGAGGGAGCCTCGCAGGAAGAGGGGCTTGAGGCGCTTGAGCTCGGCGTTGGAGGAGAGGATCTCGCGTGCGCGCTGCTCCTCGCCGTCGCGCGAGACGAGGCAGACGATCGTGGCCTTCTCCTTCTTCCAGAGCACGAGGCGGTCGAGGAAGCGGGCGCGCGCCTGCTCCTCGTAGTCGAGGCGCTCCTGGGCGATGAGGGAGTCGGTGGGGTAGTTGCGGTAGTGGCAGAGGCTCTCGGATTCCCAGAAGAGGTCGCCCGGGCCGCTCTCGGGAAAACGGGCGGCGGCCTCGTCGAGGTCGCCTAGCGCAACGAGGCGCGAGCAGCGGGGCAGAATGCCGTCGAGGGGGTCGTGGCCGAGCTCGCGTGCGAGGTCGCTGAAGGCCTTGTCGGTCGCGGCGGGCTCGATGAAGACGAGGGTGCTGCCCTCGGGCAGGTAGTCCCCGAGGCCCGACTGGGACTGGGCCAGCTGCACGCGCGGGGTGGCGGTGAGGGTGAGGGAGGCGACCTGCTCGCCGGAGCGCTGGGTGACGGGGTCGAGGGTGCGGATGTCCTCGATCTCGTCGCCGAAGAAGTCGAGGCGGTAGGGCTGCTGCGCGGTGACCGGGTAGAGGTCGATGATGCCGCCGCGCACGGCGTACTGCCCGGGAGCCTCGCAGACCGCCTCGCAGTCGTAGTCGAGCCGGCCGAGGGTCTCGACCAGGGCCTTGAAGGGCTGGCTGGCGCCGCGGGTGAGCACGAGCTCGTGGGAGCGCAGCTCGCTGCGGGCGGGGACGGGGTGGGTGAGCGCGGCGGGCGTGGCCAGGATGAGGGGCGGGTGGGCGCCGGGCGGGGGCGTGGTGAGGCGCGAGAGCACCGTCATGCGGTCGTTCGACGCGGAGAAGGCCTCGCGCATGTCGCCGCCCTCGGGCATGGCCTCGGGCAGCACAAGGATGTCCCAGGGGGCGGGCTCGGCGGGCGTGGCGCGGCCGAAGAGCCCGAGATCCTCGGCCAGGGCCTCGGCCTGCCTCAGGTCCTGCGTGATGACGAGGGCGAGGGGGGCGGGGTTGGCGCGTA
>JAHFTI010000236.1 GCA_023265535.1 Opitutaceae bacterium | reverse complement strand
GGAAACCTGGTATGGCGGCGACACCGTCAACCTCTCCATCGGCCAGGGCTACATCTCCGTCACCCCGCTGCAGATGGCCTGCTTCGTGGCCTCCCTCGCCCGCGGCGAGACCCGCACGACTCCCACCCTCGTCCACAAGGCCAACGCCCCCCGCCAGAAGACGGACCCCATCGGCGTGAACCCCGAGTACCTCAAGGCGCTGCGCGAGGGCATGCGCCGCGTGGTCAGTGGCGACAAGGGCTCGGCGCGCTTCTCGCGCATCGAGGGCATGGAATACGCCGGCAAGACCGGCACGGCCCAGTTCAGGACACCGCAGGGCACCCGCGAGCTGGCCTGGTTCGTGGGCTACGCCCCCTTTGACAACCCCGAGGTCGCCTTCGCAGTCCTGGTGGAGGCCGACGAGCTGGACGAGAGCTTCGCAGGCGGCCGGCACGCCGCCCCCATCGCAAAGTACATGCTGGAAAAATGGCGCGACAAGAAGCGCGAAGCCGCGCAGGTGGCCCCCAAGATCGGCAACCTGCCCGAGCAGTAGGACCTCCTCAGGCGCGCCTCGCGCCGGCTGCCCAGCTGCCCAGGACCAGCGTGATCCACTGGCTGGTGCTGGCGAGAGTCATGAAACGCTGCACCAGGTCGGCACGCGCAAGCGGCAGCTCCACCCCGCCCTGCCTGAGCAAGGCCCAGCAGGGATAGTTGTCCGAGGAGATGCGCTTGACGATCTGGTCGCTCTCCGAGCGGTGGTCGGCGGCGGCCGCGTAGGAAAGGTCGCGGGCCAGGTGTATCAGGCTCACGGATACACGATTGGCCTCCTCGATGCCGGCATTGCCGGGCTCGAGGTGGTGGCGCGCCGAGTCCTGGTAGAGGCGGCGCAGGCCGGCCCGCTCAAGCAGGCGCTGGCCCAGCTCCTCCTGGCTGTGGCCGAAGGTCAGACGCTCGGCCATGGACATGTCGGTGCCGTCTCCCTGCGCAAGGCCGATCGCGATCGTGTAGAAACCCGGCTCCTCAACAGCCAGCAGCCAGCGGCCGATGTCGTGCGTGAGGCCCAGGGAAAAGAGCAGGTGTGAATTGGCCAGGTGCAGCATGCGCCCGAGCTCGTGGGCGATCAGCCCCGTGGTCACCGAGTGCACCATCGCATGCGAGAGCGTGAGCGGGGACTCGATGAGCGCGCACGAGGCGGCCCTGGCGGCCTCCGTGATGAGGAGCGTGCGCTCGATGCCGAGCCGCTCCATGCCACGGACCGGGTCATCCACGAAACCCCGGATGCCCAGCTGTTCCGCGATGCGGCCGAAGGACTGCTGAAACCCGGGGAGGCGGGCCAGCGCCGCCTTGCCCTGCTCCAAGCTTGAACCGGGGATCTTTTCCACATCGGCCACACATTGCAGGAAGCCCACGATCGGCTGGTTGTGGGAGCCATCCTCGATCATCCTCTGGATGTCCTCGGGGGAGAAAACCACGATGTTGCGGAGTCGCCCGAAACACTTGCCCAGGCTCCAGGCAGGGCCCGCCGCGAGTTTTCTGCCCTGCGAGGCCGCACCCACGGCGGACACGGGCGGGAGCGGCGTCGTCATCACCGGAAGTTCCGGGGCCTTCTCCGAAGGGAGGTTGAGCTTGAGCTGCGCGGAGTCCTCGCCGTAGTGGGCAGCCGTCATCTTGTGAAGCAGGTTGACCAGGAGGTCGATCCGCTGGATGGCGCGCACCGCGGCCGCCAGCTCCTGCCGCTCGATGCAGGCCTGAACAGCTGCGCAGATGAGCTCCATGGCGGGCAACCCGATCATGTTGCCCTGGCTGCGCAGGTGCCTGAGGGCCTCATGCAGGCGCGGCGTGGCATGCTGTCCGAGCAGGGACTTGATCTCCTTGACCCCCTTCTCCACCTCCAGGGCAGCCGTGCCCAGCATCGTGTAATAGTCCGCCTCGGAAATCTTGAGGCGTTCGCAGACCTTCGCCGGCGAGTGGATCATGCGGCCACGCCAGTCCGTCACGAGGGCCTTCTCAACCTCGGCGTGGACCACCTCCCCCTTGAAGGGCTTGGCGCGCACCGCCTGGACGCCCAGCTCGATGTACTGAAGAAGGGCATCACGCTCGGTATGCGAGGTGTAAACGACGACGGGCAAGCCGCGATAGAGCGCATCCGCGCGCAATTCCCCCAGGAACTCCCAGCCCCAGTCCCGCCCCAATTGGCTGTCCAGGAACACCAGGTCGAAGAGCACCTGACGCTGAAGTTCCTCGCGCGCCTGGGTAAGGTTCTCGACCACAAAGACCTTGTGGCCCGAATTGGTGCAGATCTTGGCCAGGATGCGCTGCGACACCTGGTCATCCTCAATGATCAGCACAACCGCCTCGCGGCTCCCCATGGGCAAATTCGCATACTGATTATCATCAATACGTTCCATATTCCTAAGACCTAATTGGGAAGTGCTCATGTAAGGGCGGGGCCGTGAAAACCCCGGGCATGCATGGATAGCGTCACTTGCGCGGCGGTGCTTTAGTCCGCACGGCAAGATAAGGGCGTGCCGCCCGCAGATGATGCGCGCCTGCAATCTCCCCTGTTCTGGAAGGCGGCCCCTAGGCTGTCCCCTTGTTGCGCACGCCCTTCAGCTCAACCCTAGCTCGGGCAAACACTTCCGCGGGTGAGCGCCACGCCTCGGGGGGGCCGAAACGCAGGCATTCAAGCTCCTGATACACCGCCCCCTGCACACCTGCCTTTTGAAGGCGTCGCAGCCAGCGCCCAGCCTCCCGCCTCACAGGATCCTGCATGCGGCGGTTTCCCGCGCGCCGCAGCGACCAGCGCCAACGGCGGCGGTACCTGAGCACCAGCCAGGAAAGGAGCACCGCCAGCAAAAGAGCCACCGCTGCGACGGAGACGGCCGCGAGCCTGTTGCTCGAGGCAAAGGCCGCCACCGCTTCGCGCCGCAGGGACTGCGCGCGCTCGCCCAGCCATTGCCCCAGGGCCTGCAGTCCCTGCCGGGCTGATTGCAGCGCCTCCATCTGGGTCTGTTGGTCAAAGTTGACGATTCGTCGATACCAGAGCACCCGAAGTCCCTCGAAACGCGCCGTCAGGCTGCGATCGGTTTCCACCGGCGCTCCACGCGCCCCCTGGTCATCCGCCACCCGTTGCGCTCCCGTCCCTGGAGTGGGATCCACGCGGAGCCAGGCCCCATGTCCGTCCCAGACCTCGCACCACGCATGGGCATCCCGGTTGCGCAGGCTCAGGCTGTTGGAGAAGGCGTTCCAGGTGCCGCCCCTGAAGCCCACCACCACGCGGGCAGGATGCCCTGCGGCGCGGGCGAGCAGCACCAGCGAGCTGGCAAAGAGCTCGCAATGTCCCGGCTGCGGGGAGGCCATCCAACGCACGAGCGTGTCACCCCGGCCCGAGGGCACGGCGGAGCTCAGGGCATAGCCGTGATGGGCAACCAGGTGTCTCGCCGCCCGTTCGCAAAACGCCGCCGCCTCCAGGCCCCGGAGGTCCATCTCGGACAGGAGCCGATCCAGGGCCTCGCGGGAGGCCTCATCGGCGGGGAGCTCGAGGAAAAGGCGCCGGGCAGCCCGCTGTCGGTTGCCCTCCGGATACTGCCGCAACTTGAAGGCGAAACCGCTGTCCTCGATGCGCCCGCTGTCGAAGGCTCCCTCGATGCGGTAGGGCACCATGGCCAGGGGATCATCCCGCAGCTGGATGAGGCGCAGCCCCGAGGCATGGCGCAGTGCCGTGGCATCACGCAGGCGCACCCGGTTGAAGGCACCGGGCAACGGCAGGCTCCGGGCAACGCCGGTCTCGAGGTAAATGATCCAGGGCACGCCCACTTGGGACTGCGCATGCGGGGGCCCCTCGATCGTCGCGATGCTGCGCTCATTGGCGAAGGCCTCGCGCCGCAGGCCCGCCGAGACACGGAAGCCGCCGCCCTCCAGGTACTCGTCGAGCACCTGCATGCGGAAATAGGGGGCGGGCGGGGGCGACTCGCCCTGCGGGAGGTCCAGGGTGAAGGCCAGCGACTGGTCCTGGCTGATCTCGGTGACCTCCCCGAAACGGATGCTGTCGGAGAAGCCCGTGCTGGCCTTGCGCGGAAACAGCTGCTCGAGGAAAAGGCTGTTCTCCATCTGCACGCGCGGGATCATCACGAAGATCACCGCCGAGGCGCCGACAAGCAGTCCGAAGAGCCCAAGGCCGCCCGCGAGCTGGCGCCAGTCCAGGAACTCGCGCGTGCGGCGCAGCACGCCCGCCACGCTGTATCCATTCCACCAATACTCCTCGCCCCCCGCCGGCGCGGCGAGGGAGTCGCCTGTCGTGACCACGAGCAGCAGCGAGAGGGCGCAGAGCGCAAAGAGCACCAGCAGAGCGACGAAGGCGACCGAGATCGTGAGCACCCCGGCCACGACGATCAGGAAGAGGCCCAGCAGCACCAGCTGCAGCTCCTCGCGGCGCGTGCGGTGGCAGATCGCCCGGTAAAGCAGCAGCCACAGGCAGAGGCGCACCATGGAGGGCAGGAGACCCGAGCCGCTCCAAAGCTCCCAGCCGAAGAGGCATACGATGACGGGGAAGGCCAGGCGGTGCGCCCAGGCCGGGATGCGCGCGGGCAGGTCGGCGCGGAAGAGCACCAGCAGGCCTGCGCCCAGGATGCAGGCAAGCAGGCCCCAGGCCTCGATCTCCAGGAACAGCACCGTGCCCGCCGAGATCAGCACCAGCAGGGAGCCGAGCAGCCATTGGAGGCGCCTGAGGTCGGCCGACTTAGGCAAGGGCGGCTTTTCGGCCTTCGACATAGGCGGCCGCTCCATTCGGCCCGTCGGGTCTGAGGGTGATGATGGGGGCGCCGGGCAGCGCGCCCGGCGGCTGAAGCGAGGCGGGCACCTGGGCGCGCACGCAGGAAAGCGCATCGAGCCAGGCCTCCAGGTCAGCCTCGCCGCGCACGCGCTGCCAGGGGGACTCGCCCAGCCGCAGGGCGCTGAGCCGGCCCTGGCGGAAGAGGTCCTCGGCCAGGCAGGCGGCCAGGCTCACGCCGCGCTCAAGCTGCGAGGGCTCCAGCCAGAGGCGGGAGTCGGCCTCGAAGAACAGGGCGAAGGGGGCGCCGGCCTCCTCGGCATTCTCGCGCACCAGCAGCTTGCGCTGGCGCGCGCTCGCCTTCCAGTGGATGAGGCTGTGGGAGTCGCCCGCCGCATAGCGGCGCAGGGAGAGAAGGTCGCTGCCGGAGCCCCGGCGCGTGCGCCTGCCGCCTGCGCCCGGACGCGGGGCGAGCTCGAGCCCGAGGAGCTCGTAGCGCACCACGGCGGGACGCACCACCACGCGCCTGAAGCCGCGCACGGCGCGCTGCTTCCGGAGGAAGCCGAAGGGGAAGAGCGACCCCACGGAGTTGAGGCGCAGCTCCCAGGCGCCGCGCCGCGGAGGGGTCCACGACCAGCCGGGTGTCTCCGCCTCGCCGGGCCCGAGGCCGCGCCCCAGTTGTATCCGACCAGTGAATACAAGGCTGCCCACGTCCGCCAGTCTCTTGCGCAGGGCCCGCCGGGCCGCCCCGTGTCCCGTGCTGCGCGGCTCGCCGGCGGAGAGGTCCGGCTCGGGCTCCGCCTGCAGGTCGAACCAGACGCCGTAGGAGGGGAAATTGCGCCCCTTGTTGCGCGCCTCCACCAGCACCACGGCGGGCTCTCCCGCCCTGCAGGAAACCACCGGGCCCAGCACCACCTCCACCGCGCGCAGGTTCACCCAGGAGAGCAGGCCGCTGAGCAGCAGCGAGGCCAGCAGCAGCGAAAGCGTGATGAAGAGGATGTTGTTGGAGGAATTGTAGGCGGCCAGCCCGATGCCCATGCTCAGGACCACCAGCAGGGCGCCGGAGGCCGTCGGCTCGGCACGGTTCAGGCGCTCGGGAAACACGAGCTGCCAGACCAGCCTCTGCCAGAAACCCTGGGCCGGGGCCACGTTCATAGGGGCGAGGGGATCGCCTGCACCAGGCGGCTCAGGATGGCCTCCACCGCCCTGCGCTCCTCGAAGGCGCCGGAGCCGGGGCGCTGCAGCGCGATACGATGGGCGAGCACGGGATTGACCAGCGCGAGGACATCCTCGGGGGTGACATACTCGCGGCCCCGCAGCAGCGCGCGCGCCTGGGAGGCCGCCTTGAGGGCCAGGCCCGCACGCACGCTCGCGCCGGAGCGAAACTCGGCCTCGCCACGGGTGGAGGCCACGATGCGCAACAGGTAGTGCAGCACGCTCTCCTCGACAAAAACCTTCGGCACGAGGGCCTGGAGCTCGAGCACCTCCGCTCGCGTCGCAACGGGATTCACCGGAATGGCATCATAGCCCAGGCGCGCCCCACGCAGGATCTGCAACTCGTCCGTCTCCGCCGGATAGCCCATGTGCAGGCGCAGGAGAAAGCGGTCCATCTGGCTCTCGGGCAGCGGGAAGGCACCCTCATAGTCCACCGGGTTCTGCGTCGCGAACACCATGAAGGGCGTTCCCACCGAATGGGTCTCCCCGTCCACGCTCACCCGGCCGCGATCCATCACCTCGAGCAGGGCCGACTGGGTCTTGGGCGTGGCGCGGTTGATCTCATCCACCAGCACAAAGCTTGAGAAGACCGGGCCCTTGCGGAACACGAACTCCTTCTGGCGCTCATCGTAGATGGAGACGCCCGTGACGTCGCTGGGCAGCAGGTCGGAGGTGAACTGGATGCGGGCGAAACTGCAGTCCACCGAGCGCGCCAACGCGTAGGCCAGCGTGGTCTTGCCGAGGCCGGGCAGGTCCTCGATGAGCAGGTGCCCCACGGCGGCCAGGCCGATCAGGACCTGCTCGAGCACATCATCCTTGCCCATGATGCTC
>JAHFTI010000235.1 GCA_023265535.1 Opitutaceae bacterium | reverse complement strand
AGTTTCTCGCCGTCATGAGCCATGAGATCCGCACCCCCCTCAACGCGGTCCTCGGCTTCAACAGCCTGCTCGAGTCCTCACCCCTCAACCCCGAGCAGCTCAGCTGGGTCGAGACTATCAACCAGAGCGGCCGCTCGCTGCTCTCCCTGCTCAACGACATCCTCGACTTCTCCAAGATGGAGGCGGGCGAACTCAGCCTCTGCCCCCAGCCGATCCCCCTGAAATCGAGTGTCGAGTCCGTCGTCGATCTCTACCGCCAGGCGGCCGCGGAGCGTGGTGTGGAACTCCGGCTGCAGCTTTCCCCGCAGCTGCCGGACGTCATCGGCACGGATCCCTCTCGCCTGCGCCAGATCCTGGTCAACCTGCTCTCCAACGCCGTCAAGTTCACCCACCACGGGACCATCCAGGTGGCGGTGTCCGTCTCAGCGGCGAATCCCGCCGGCAATTCCGCGCTCCTCAACATCGACGTGAGCGACTCGGGCATCGGCATCCCGCCCCATCTGCATCACCGGATCTTCAAGCCCTTCAGCCAGGCGGATGCCTCCTCCACGCGCCAGTATGGCGGCACGGGACTGGGCCTCGCCATCAGCCAGCGCCTCGCCCGCGCCCTGGGCGGCGACATCACCTTCACCAGCGAGGCCGGCAGGGGCACCACCTTCAGCCTGACCATCCGCGCCGAGCTCGTGGGTGGTTATTCCTTCCCGTCCTCCGGCTCCGCCTCCAAGCCCAGCTCCACCCTGCGTGTCCTGGTCGCGGAGGACCATCCGCACAATCGCGACCTGCTCACCCGCATCCTCAATTCCCATGGCATCAAGCCCGACCTCGCCGAAAACGGCCACGATGCCGCGCAGGCGGCCATGCACAAGCCCTACGATGTCATTTTCATGGATGTGCGCATGCCGGGCATGGACGGGTTGGTCGCCACCCGTCTCATCCGCTCGGGGCTACTCGGCCTGCGTCCGCCCAGGATCGTCGCTGTCACCGCCAATGCCTTCGATGAGGAAAAGCGGAACTGCTTCGAGGCGGGCATGGACTCCGTCGTCGTGAAGCCTTTCATCATCGCCGACATCCTGCGCGAGCTCCAGATCGTGTCAGGGCAGCAGACCTGAAAACGATGCGCTGAATTTCTGCGTTGGACAGCTGCGGGGGTGGGGGTATGAGCACAGCCGTCCCCCGTCCATCCTTCCCCATGCCCACCCTTGGTCTCCCTTGCCTGTCCGCCCTTTCCGTCCGCCTGGCCCTCCTCCTGGCCTTCCAGCTGGGCTGCCTTCGCGCCGCCGAGTTCAGCGTCTTCGTCAATGGCGCGCGCGGTGACGGCAAGACCGTATCCACCCAAGCCATACAGGCCACCATCGATGCGGCGGCCGCGGACGGCGGTGGCACCGTGGTCTTCCCCACGGGAACCTATCTCACCGGAGCGCTCTTCCTGAAGTCCGGAGTGGAGCTTCGGTTGGACGAGGGCGTCACCCTCTCGGCGGTCCGCTCCGACGACGCCTACCCCGAGTCCCGCACACGCGTGGCAGGCATCGAGATGGACTGGCCCGCCGCCGTCGTGAATGTCAACGGCCAGCGCAACGTGAAGATCACCGGCCCGGGCACCATCGACGGGCAGGGCGACTTCTGGTGGAGCAAGTTCTGGGGCGAGGACCGAAAGGGGGGCATGCTGGCCGACTACAACGCGCGCAAGCTGCGCTGGGCCGCCGACTATGACTGCAAGCGTGTGCGCGGCGTCGCCATCTACGATTCCAAGGACGTTGAGGTCAATGGCGTGACCATCCTGCGTCCCGGCTTCTGGTCGCTGGTCATGACCTACAGCGAGCGTGTCACCGTGCGCAACGTCATCATCCGCGCCAACATGGGCGAGCGCATGGGGCCGAGCAGCGACGGCATCGATGTCGATTCCTCGCGCGACATCCTCATCGAGGGTTGCGACATCGACTGCAACGACGACAACATCTGCCTGAAGGCCGGCCGCGACGCCGATGGCCTGCGTGTGAACCGCCCGACCGAGAATGTCATCGTGCGCGACTGCATCACGCGCGCCGGACACGGCATGTTCGTGATCGGCAGCGAGACCTCGGGCGGCATCCGCAATGTCGAGGTCAGCAACCTGCGCGCGATTGGCACGAAGTATGGCATCCGTTTCAAGTCCGCCAAGATCCGTGGCGGCATCGTGGAGAACATCCGCATCAGCGGCATCCGCATGGAGAACGTGCCCAAGCCCATCCATTTTGAGCTGAACTGGAACCCCTCCTACAGCTATCCCACCCTGCCGGCCGGCATGAAGCTCTCCGAGGCGCCGGTGCACTGGAAGGTCATGATGCAGAAGGTGGAGCCCGAGGCCCGGGGCATTCCTCTCTTCCGCAAGATTTCCATCAGGGACGTCGAGGCCACGGGCGCCGACGGAGCCTTGTACGTGAATGCCTATCGCGAGAAGCCGTTGGCGGAACTCAGCCTCGAGGACGTGCGCATCGAGGCCAAGACGGCGGGAAGCGTCAAGTCGGGCTCCCTCTGGACCATGCGCAATGTGCGCCTCCTGCTGGACGAGGTGGTGGAAAAGGTTCCTTACGAAGCCTGTTACGATGTTCCCCAGCCCCTGATTGAAAAGCGCCGCTAGGCGGGACTGCAAAATTTTACGTTTGGGTGGCGAATCTTTTTGCCGTCGCCTCCGTCTGCTCTGGGCACATCCTATGCCCATGCGTTTCCCCCTGCGCCTTGTTCCCCCTGTGTTCCGGCAACTGGGTTGCCTGGCACTCCTCCTGGCCTCGGCTGGCCTCTCCCTGAATGCCGCCGTCTCTCCCCAGCAGCTTCGCTGGCTCGATCAGGTCCCGAAGGTCGAGGGCACGGGGGCCACGCTGGGCGCCGCCTGGCCCAAGGGCGCCCTCAAGGCGGACACCCGCTTCTCGCTCACGGACGCTTCCGGAAAGGCCCGCCCCGTCCAGTCCTGGACCCTCGCCACCTGGCCCGACGGCTCCGTCAAGTGGTCCGCCCACAGCTTCGTCGCCGGCCCCGCCGACGCCACGTCCTTCACCCTCGCCCCGCTCGCCGCCTCCTCCTCCGAGCCGGCCCCCGCCAACCCCGTCGTCGTCCGCGACAGCGAGTCCTCCCTTGAGATCGACACCGGCCTCATCAAGGCCCGCATCCCGAGGACCGGCCCCGTGCTCATCGACCGTCTCCAGCGCGACGGCCGCGACATCGCCGTCGGCGGCGGCCTGGTGCTGTGGCGCCAGGACCAGCCCGGCCTCGAACCCGGCCAGGCCTCCTCAGTCGAGGCCTACCACGGCCAGCTCACGCGCGTCACCGTCGAGCAGTCCGGCCCCGTGCGCGCCGTCGTGCGCCTGGAGGGTATCCATCGTTCGGATACAGGCTCCCGCGCCTGGCTCCCCTTCAGGGTGCGCCTCTATTTTTATGCCGGCAGCGACTCCGTGCGCGTGCTCACACCATCATCTTCGACGGTGACGAGCACAGGGACTTCATCCGCGGCCTCGGCCTGCGCTTCGGTGTCCCGCTGCACGACGAACCCTACAACCGCCACGTCCGTTTCTCGGGCGAGGGCGACGGCCTGTTTGCCGAGGCCGTGCAGGGCATCACCGGCCTGCGCCGCGATCCGGGCCGCGAGGTGCGAGAGGCACAGGTGGCCGGCCGCGCCACGCCCGCCCTCTCCACCTGGAGCAACCTCGTCACTTCCCGCCTGAAGTATGTGCCGCTCTGGGGCGATTACACCCTCAGCCAGCTCACTGCCGACGGCTTCGCCATCCGCAAGCGCACCAAGGCCGGCCATGGCTGGATCGACGCGGCAGCGGGACGCCGTTCCAATGGCCTGGCCTACGTGGGCGGCGTGTCCGGCGGACTTTCCGTCGGTGTCCGCGACTTTTGGCAGAAACATCCCGCCCAGCTCGACATCCGCGGTGCCAACACCGAGCGCGCCGAGCTCACCGCCTGGCTCTGGGCTCCCGATGCCCAGCCCATGGACCTGCGTTTCTACCATGACGGGATGGGCATGAAAACTCATGACGAGGAGGTCGATGCCATGAACATCACCTACGAGGACTACGAGAAGGGCTTCGGCACCCCGTCGGGCGTGGCACGCACTTCCGAACTCATGCTCTGGGTGCATGCCGCCACTCCCACCCGCGAGACCGCGGCCCTGCTTGGCAACGTCACCGCCACGCCGCCCCAGCCCACGCCCCGCCCCGAGGACCTTTACGCCGCCGGCGTCTTCGGCCTCTGGGCCCTGCCGGACCGAACCACGCCGCAGAAGGCGGCCATCGAGGACCGCAACGAGGCCCTCATCCGCCACTACATCAACCAGGTCGACGAGCGCCACTGGTATGGCTTCTGGAACTATGGCGATGTCATGCACACCTACGATGACGACCGCCAGGTCTGGCGTTACGACATCGGCGGCTATGCCTGGGACAATTCCGAGCTCTCCCCCGACCTCTGGCTCTGGTACTCCTTCCTGCGCACGGGCAATGCCTCCACCTTCCGCCTGGCCGAGGCGATGACCCGCCACACCGGGGAGGTCGATGTGCACCACATCGGCCGCTTCCAGGGCCTCGGCTCCCGCCACAACGTCCAGCACTGGGGCTGTTCGGCGAAGCAGATGCGCATCAGCAACGCCGCCTACCGCCGCTTCTATTATTTCCTCACGGCCGACGAACGCACGGGAGACCTGCTCACCGAGACGGTCGATGCGGCGGAATCCTTCCTGCGTCTCGATCCCCTGCGCAAGGTGCGCGAGAACACGCTGCCGCCCGCCCGCCGCGATGCCGTGAGCGTGGGCTTCGGCACGGATTGGGGGGCCTATTCCGCCGCGCTCATCACGGAGTGGGAACGCACCGGCAATCCGCAGGCCCGCGCCAAGCTCGAGGCCAGCATGCGCACCATCGCAGCCCAGCCACGCGGCTTCTTCACGGGCAGCGGCTTCATGAACATCGACACCGCCGCCTTCGCGCTCTCGACGAGCAAAAGGATCACGGTCTCCCACCTGAGTGCGGTCTTCGGCCTGCCTGAGATGTGTGCCGAGGCGCTCGACCTCCTGCCGATCCCCGAATTTGAGAAGGCCTGGCTGGAGTACTGCCGCCTCTACAACGCCCCCGCCGAGGAGCAGGTGGCGGCCTTGGGTGAGAAGCTGCGCGGCACCTCCCTGCGTCAGGGCCATTCGCGCCTGACCGCCTATGCCGCGGTGCGCCTGGGTGACAAGGCTCTCCTCAAGCGCGCCTGGAGCGAGTTCAGCGACCGCACCGGCAGCCGTGGCGAGGAGCTCGACAATGGCCCCCTGACGATTCTCCACATCAAGGGCCCGCTCTCACTCAACCCGGTCACGCACGCCGTGGCCCTCTCCACCAACGACTCCGCCCAGTGGGGCCTCGCCGCCCTCCAGGTGATGGCAGCCGAGGTGAAGCTGAAGGAGAAGAGGTAGGATAGACGGGGTCACATCTTTACAGTTTACACGCAACCGGGCCCGCCCGGTTGCGTGTAAACTGTAAAGATGTGACCCCTTGCGCCCCCGGCCTCAGCCCTTGCGCTTCTTGTTCTCGATCGCCGCCTGGTACATCTCGACGTACTGGCCGGCGCTCTTCTCCCAGGAGAAGTCGCGCGCCATGGCGCTCTGCACCAGCTGCCTCATGTGCTGCGGCCGGTCGTAGTAGGTGCTCACCGCCCAGCCGATCGTGTAGTAGATCGCCTGCGCGCTGGCCTCCCAGAACTTGAAGCCTGTGCCCGTGCCCGTCAGCTCGTCGTATTGCTCGACGGTGTCGTTGAGGCCGCCGGTGGCGCGCACCACGGGCACGGTGCCGTAGCGCAGCGAGTACATCTGGTTCAGGCCGCAGGGCTCGTAGAGCGAGGGCATCACGAAGAAGTCGCAGCCCGCCTCGATCAGGTGGGCCACCTCGTTGCTGTAGCCGATGTGGCTGCCGGCGCGCCCGGGGTAGCGGGAGGGCAGGGTGCGGTAGAAAAACTCCAGCTCCTTGTCGCCCGAGCCCAGGATCACGAACTGCACGCGCATGTCGTCCATGATGCGCTCGATGCAGGAGGCCAGCAGGTCCAGGCCCTTCTGCGAGGCCAGGCGACTGACGATGCCGAAGATCGGAACCGTCGGGTCCTCCTGGAGGCCGAAATGGCGCTGCAGGGCCGCCTTGTTGACCGCCTTTCCGGCGAGATTGGAGGCGGTGTAGCGGGAGGGGATCAGCGTGTCGTTCTCGGGGCTCCACTCCTGATAGTCCACGCCGTTGAGGATGCCGCGATAGGAGGCGCTGCGATCGTTGAGCAGCGGAGCCAGCCCGTAGCCCATCTCGGCGGTGCGTGTCTCGGCCGCATAGGTCGGGCTCACCGTGTGGATCATGTCGCAGTAGCGCAGTCCACCCTTGAGGAAATTGATCGCCCCGTGGTCCTCGAACTTGTCCGCCGTGAAGTTGCTCCACTGCAGCCCGAGGTAGTCATAGCAGTCGCTGCCGTACTTGCCCTGGTAGGCGAGGTTGTGGATGCTCAGCACACTCGCCGCATCGCCCAGCACGGGATCATTCCAATGCCACACCTTCAGGTAGGCCGCCGCCAGGGCCGTCTGCCAGTCGTGCGCATGCACGATGTCCGGCTTGAAGCCCAGGTCCTTGCTCAGCTGCAGGCCGGCGCGCGAGAGGAAACCGAAGCGGCGCGGATTGTCGCCGTAGTCGCTGTAGTTGGCATCATGATACAGGCCGAAACGGTCGAAGTACTTGTTGGACTCGATGAAGTAGGTCGGCACGCCGCGGTTGTCCGCCACATCCACGGCACACCATTCCTCGCCGCCGCCCATCCATACCCCCATGCTGTC
>JAHFTI010000234.1 GCA_023265535.1 Opitutaceae bacterium | reverse complement strand
CATCGGGAGCGTGACCGCCACGGGAGTCACCACCACCGCCGCGCAGCTCGAAACCACGCTGAGCTATCCCCAGTTTGAGGCAGGCGCCACCGTCAGCCTGTGCTGGGGTACGAGCGATGGGGGCAGCGATGCCGGCCAGTGGCAGCACCAGCAGGACCTGGGGCTGTTCGCGGCGGGCCCGGTTCGCGCCGCCCTGGACCAGCTCAGCCCCGGCGTGACCTACCACTTCCGCTTCCTCGCCCGCAACGCGGCGGGCCAGAGCTGGAGTCCCTCCACGGTTTCCCTCACCACCCTCGCGGCACCCGCTTTCACCTGTGCCACCCAGCTGGGCTTGGACTATGGCACGGCGCTTGATTTCCAGGTGGCCGCCTCGGGCAATCCCGCCCCGACCTTCACGGCAGTGCAGTTGCCCGCGGGCCTCCAGTTTGACCCGGACACGGCACGCCTCACCGGCACCCCTGTCTCGGTGGGCGTGCACACCGTGAAACTGGCCGCCACCAATGCCAGCGGCACCGCCACCCTCGACCTCCAGCTGGTCGTCAGTGGTCGTGGTTATGCCTCCTGGTCTGAACTTCGCGGGCTGGGCTCCGGCAACTCCGCGCCCTCCGACGACCCCGATGGCGATGGTGTGGTCAACCAGCTCGAATACCTGCTGGGTCTTGATCCCCTTAAGGCGGATTCGCAGGGCCTTCCCTCCTGCCGCCTGGAGAACGGGGAGTTTGTCTTCTCCTTCGTCCGGGACACCAGCACCGCCGCGACCTTCCACGTGGAGCAATCCTCCGACCTGCGTGTGTGGGAGCCGCTCGCCTTCCGCGTGACGGCCTCGACCTCCACCACCGAGACCCTGCTGTCCACGTTGCCCGCCAACGGCAGCCGTCGCTTCGTGCGCCTCTGCTCGGGCGGACAGGCGACGGTTCCCCTCGGTTACATGGGCGTGAACCTGGCGGGTGCCGCCACGACGGGCGTGGCCCTGCTCCTTGACGACGCCTCCGCAAGCCCTGCGGGCCTCCGTGCAGGACGTATCCAAAGTGTGGTGACAAGCACGCTGGTGCACGAGGGCGGCTCGTGGACGGGCTCGCTCGCCAACCCTGCCGCACCCTGGGCGGTGCGCCTCACAAGCGGCCGCGCCGCCGGCGCCCTGCTCGACATCACGGCGAACACGGCGACCAGCCTCACCCTGGCGGCGGCCAACCTTGCCGACCTGGGTGTCGCCGCCGGTGACGGCTTCGAGCTGGTTGCGCTCGACACACTCGGGACACTGTTCGGATCGACGACCCTCCTCTCCGGGCCCACCCCCGCGACCGCCGATGTCGTCCAGGTGCGCAGCGGCACCGTCTGGGTGTCCTACTTCCACGACAGCACGCGTGGCCACTGGCGCCGCACTGCCGGCCTGATCTCCAACTGCGACAACACCGTGATCCGGCCGGGCACGTGCCTGCTGGTCACGCGCCGTGGCACGGCGATGCCGCTGGTCTTCACGGGCAGGGTGCTCGGCACACCGTTCCGTTTCCCTGTCAGCAATGCAGGCAGCACGGTGCTCAGCCAGGGTTTCCCGACTGAGACGACGCTGGCGGGACTCGCCCTCCAGGGACTGCTTCCGGGCTGGCGTTCGGGCACGAGCGTCTCGAGTGCCGACTCGCTCGCCCTGTTCAACGGCAGCACCTGGACACCCTACGTGTTCAACGGCCGCTCCTGGCAGACCCCGGCGGGAGTCAACAGTGACTCTGTCGTCGTTCCCGCAGATGCCCTTCTCCTCATCCAGCGTCCCGGCACCAAGCCGGGCAGCTCAGATCTCCTCCGCACCCCCACCTACCTCGCTCCATGATCTCCAAATACCGTTCCCTGTTCGCCCTTGGCCTCGCCCTTTGCTCGTTGCCGCTCCAGGCCCAGATGATCGAGGACTTTTCGTCCTTTGAGTCCCCTCAAACCCAGTTCTTTGGCGATTGGTCCCTCACGGGCGATCCCTTCAGTGGCAGCCTGCTGCCCGCACAGGGCTTTGTGCAGGGAGCCGGCTCCTATTCCTTCGCTGGCGGCACCAATGTGACAGACGCCTTTGTGGAGCGCTCCTTCGAGCTTCCCCTGAGCCTGGTGGGGAGCGATCGCCTGGAGCTCCAGCTGCGGCTCCTCGAGGGGAATCTCGCGGAGAGCCTGACGGTGACCCTCTTCGATGCCTCCTTCGTCAACAGCGCCTCTGCCATCTTCCTGGCGAGCAGCTTCACCCAGGGGGCCTTCATCGCCGTTTCCTCCGAGCTGACCTTTGTCCCGGGTTTTGATCTCGGTTCGGTGAGTTCGTTCAGGATCAGCGGCAATGATCCATTTGGCGGGGCGCCGTTCGCGATGGAGCTGGACCACCTGAAGGCGGGTTCGGGTGCGCCGCCCCTCACGGCGGTGCCCGAGCCGACCACCTATGGTCTTTGCGGGGCGGTGCTGATGGCTGGCGTGGGCTTGTTGCGTCGCAGGAGGCGTTGAAGCTCGCGATGCGGGAGCTCCTCCCCGAGAACTCCCAGTCGTTGGCAAGGCCAAGGCTGCCAGCCTAGAAGTCCCAGTCGTGGTTTGCGTGGACCTCGACCGGGCTGTCCGGGCCGAGGGCGGGCATGAAGTTGATGCCCGTCTTTTCCTCGATCTCGCGGATGGGGACGATGAAGTCCGCCAGGCCGCGGTCCTTCTTGCGGGCGGGTGTCTTGTTGAAGAGGTCGGTGCGGTGGGGAATGAGAAAGCCCACCGCCACCGTCTTGCCCGCCTTTTTTGCGATGATGATCTTGTAGAAGTGGGTGGGGATTGGGATGGGAACGCCGTTCTTTCCCCCGTCGGTCTGGAGTGCCTTTTGCACGGGGGGAGGCTGGGAGGTGTCGGGGGCGAAGACGGGACCCGAGTACACGGCCACGCCCTTGAGGCGGGTCGCCCAGACGAGGCATTGGTCCTCGAGCTTGGCCCAGAGGGGGGCGTTGTGCCCCTGCATCTGGGGGCAGACGTTGGCGAGGGAGAAGGATTCGCCCTGGGCAAGGTCGCCCTCGTCCTCGGAACCCTGGCACTTCATCTCCATGTTGGAGGCCATGTGGCCGCGCGTGATCTTTTCGCGCTCGCCTGGGAGCTCGGGTGGATTGGCGTTGTTGAAACTGGCGTCAGTGGCCCACTTCAGCTTGGCCTCGATGCTCGCGGCGATGACGTGGCCGTCGGGCCGGAAGTCGTCTCCGGCGCGGTCCCAGCGGCGATTGTAGGCCTTGGTGCGCACGCGGGAGCGGGCCTCGGATTCCTTCTCGTCGAAGTGGGCAACCCAGAGTGGCTGGCGGCGTTCGAGGTCGTAGAGGACGGAGAAGTGGGTGTAGCGGACGATCAGGGTCTTGGCGGGCGGGCCGGAATATTCGGGGCGGCCAGCGAAGACGGCGCGCTCGGCGAGGCTCCAGCGCGTCCCTTCCCAGTGCTCATTGTCGCCCAGAAGGGACGAGAAGGTGTTGAGCTGGCCATAGGCGAGGCCAGCCAGGAACAGAAAAGGCGCGAGGAATCGGTGAAGCTTTATGCCGATATCGGTTGCCCAAAATTCCCTAAAACACAAGTCCCCCAGCTGATTATCCTGGGGTTCCCGGGCGGCGGGCGGCGGAGTTGAGCCGCCTAGCGGATCCTCTGGATGGCCGCGAGGATGGTCGAGGGAAGGACCGGCTTTTCGAGGACCACATCGACTCCCGCCTTATGGAAGGCGTCGACGCGTTCCGGTGGAAGGTTACCTGATACCACGATGATCTTCGGGGTCAGGCCGAGTCGTCCCAGTTCGGTCACCAGTTCCAAGCCGTTGAGCTGTGGCATCTCAAAATCGGTGATGAGGAGGTCGAAGGGCTGCTCCGCACGGACGAGGCGTTCGAGGGCGGCGCGGCCGTTGAAGGCGCACTCCGAATGAAAGCCCACTCGCTTCATCGCATGCTGGATGCATTCGCATACCAGGGTGTTGTCGTCGACACACAGGACCCTGAGGGGGCGTTTCTGATCAGCTGGCGAGTCTGCGGGAGCCATGGCGGTGGGGGTGGCCCACAGCATCCCAGAAATCGCCCGCGGGCGTATCGGGGCGGCTCCCCTAATTGCGCCTAGGGGAGCTGATATTTCCCTCAGGGGGTAAGCGAGTTGACAAACATTTGCGCTGAATTGGTCAGTTCGGCGCTATCCTGGAGAGCCAGCTTGTTTTTGATGTTCTCCCGATGGGCCTCCACGGTCTTCACGCTGATGCCCAGTTGGGCGGCAATGTCGCGGTTGGGCACGCCTGAGCCGATGAGCTGAAAAACGTGGAGTTCGCGGTCGCTCAGGCCCTCGGCACCCGCTTCGCGGGAGCTCGTGGAACGCAGCAGGATTCCCCTGAAGAGCTTCACGAAAATGCGGGGGCTCAGGTAAACACGACCTTCGAGGACGGAGCGGATGGCCTGCAGCACCTCGATGGTCTCGGCGCTTTTCATGACGTAGCCCAGGGCACCCGCGCGCAGGGCCCGTTCGGCGTAAACGGCCTCGTTCATCATTGAAAGCACGAGGATTTTCATCGTGGGCAGTTCCCGCGTGATCTGTTCGATCAGCGCGAGTCCGTCGCGCCCGCCGAGCATGAGGTCGAGCAGCACGAGGTCGGGCCGGTGCTGGCGTATGCTGGCGAGTGCGGAGTTTTCGTCCCCGACGGCTGCAAGCACACGCAGGTCGGGCGATCCCGAGATGAGCTGGACGAGGCCGTCGCGCACGACGGGGTAGTCCTCTACGATTACGATGCCCGCATTGGGCATCAGGGTGGGGGCGGTCGGGAGTGTCATGGCGCTGGCGGAAAGGAATGGTGCAAAAGGGTGAAAAGCATGGAGAGGCTCAGGGGCTTGCGATGAAGGGCCACGAAGCCATGGCTGCGTGCAGGTGCCTGGAGGAACTCAAGGTCCTGGGAGCTCATCAGGTGCAGCAGGGGAGCGGGCCTGCCCCCGAAGGCGCGTGCCTGGCAGCGCTCGACCAGGTTGAGGCACCAATGTTGTAGTCCACGAGCGCCAGGTCAAAGGCCTGGCCGCAGAGCAGGCGTTCGGCGGTGTCGATGTCGCCTGCGAACTCGGCCGCCACACCCAGTTGCTCGAGAAACTGTCCGAGAGCGTCGCGTTGGATCGGGTCGTCCTCGACGATGAGGACACGGGCGGAGGAGAAGTCCCTCTCGTCCAGGGCAGGCTGTTCCGGGTCCCGGGAAGCAGGGAGCAGGGGCCATTCCACCCAGAAGCAGGAACCGCCCGTGGGCACGGGCTCGAAGCCGAGGCGGGCCCCGCTCAGTTCGGCCAGGCGCCTGCACAGGGCCAGGCCGAGCCCGGCGCCCTGTTGGCCGGCGTCGCTGTTGTCGGTGGTTTGCCTGCGGAAGGGTTGGAACAGGTGCGGGCGGAGTTCCTCGGGCACGCCGGGGCCGGTGTCGCGGACCTCGATGCGATAGAAGGCCAGGGGGCCGTCGGAGGGCAACGCCCGCGCCCTCAGCGAGACACTTCCCTCGCGTGTGAACTTGAAGGCGTTGTTGAGGAAGTTCACGAGCACGCGCTGAAGGTGGGTGGCCTCCACCTGGCACCAGGTGGAGTTTGCCGGCGGGAGCTGCAGCTCGTAGCCCAGCTTGCGGGCCTCGGCCAGGCTCTCGAAGAGTGCTGCGGTGTCGCGCAGCAGGGCGTGCAGGTCGTAGCGGGCAAGGATATAGGACACCTGGCCGATTTCCAGGCGGGAGTAGTCCAGGGTGTTGTCGAGGAGGCGCTTGAGGTAGCTGATGCAGCCGCCAAGCTTTTCGAGCTGTTCCTTCTGGGTGGTTTCGAGAGGGGAGCGCAGGAGCAGGTCGGCCATCATGCGTGCCCCGACGATCGGGTTGCGCAGCTCGTGGCTGACCGTGCGTACGAACTGGGTCTTGGCGGCGGTGGCCTCATGCAGGCGAACATTGCTTTCACGCAGGGCCTGCGTGCGTTCCACCACCGCTGTCTCCAGGAGGCGTTGGCGGGCGCGCAGGCGGCGGGTGTTCCATTTGAGCAGGCCCAGGAAGGACAGTCCCAGGAGCCCCAGAGCCCCGAGGCGGGTGTACCAGGTTTCGTACCAGCGGGGGAGCACCTCGAAGTCGAAGCTGATCGGCAGGCTTGGGCTGGCGTGGGGGGGGACGCAGCGCAGCTCGAGGTGGTGCCGTCCCGAGTCAAGGCGCTCGAGTCTCAGGCGCGGCTCGGTGAGGCGGGAGATGGAGAGGCCTTCGGGGCCGGTGAGCCGGAGCTCGAACTGCGCTTCACCCTGGCAGCGTTTTTCGGGGGAGCACCAGGAGAAGTCCAGCAGGGAGGAGCCCCTGACCGTGGCGGGGGTGGGGGCGGAGAGGGGCAGGCGCTCCCCGTCACGCAGCACGGCGGACCAGTGCAGCTCGCAGGGCGGGGGGGGCGGGCCGAGCGGCACGAGCTGTGTATCCACCCTCAGGATACGCTGGTCGCCGCAGAGCCAGAGCACCCCGTCCTGCTCGGCGAACACAAACTGGAGGTTTCCCACCTCGGGCAGTGAAAGCTGTCGTCCGGGCCTTGTCCTCCAGCCCAGCACCGGGTCGGGGTCCGCCGCGTGCAGGACGTGGCTGGGGGATGTCTGGCCCGACTGTCCCATGGGGCTGGTGCGCGTGATGATCCAGCCCCCGGGCCCCGGCCCCGCGCCGCCCGCCAAGAGCCGGGGGGCCTGGAGACCGGTGGGCTCGGCCAGGGTGAAGCGCTGCCCGCCCCCCTCCAGTGCCCAGATGCCGGAGTCGGCGAGCAGGAGGACACGCCTGCCGTGGTGGGAAACGTGGTGGACGACTCCGGTTTCCGTGGGCCATGAGAGCTGTTCCGCCGCTTTGTCATTGT